>JAFVFO010000023.1 GCA_017475485.1 Candidatus Gastranaerophilales bacterium
AAAATTTCAATTTAACATTTTATGTATTTTGTATAATGGACTTAATTTTTTATTAATTTTAATTAATTTATTTTTATATGTTCACTCTTTTTCTTGTCGCTCAAGCGCCGCAAAGCAAGAAAAAGAGTGAACCGAGAAAAAGAACACGGGCTTGGCTTAGTGTTAGTTACTTTACACCGCATAAAAAATTAATTCTCCACACATAACAACAAAAAAATTTACTCATAATTATCCTTATTACTAATTATGTTCATAGATAAATTAAAAAATTAATAAGGCGCAAATTTTTTAGTTATTTGTGTGTTATGAATTAATTTATTTATGCTTATTGAATAACTTTCAACTTTCCACTTTCCACTGAAACCCCAACCCTCTCCTGCCCTTCGGGCACCCTCCCCCAAGGGAGGGAAGCCTAGCTGCTGAATTGCTATACCTCTTTACCTCTTTACATCCATACCCCTAAACTTTCTGCTTAACTTTCCACTTTCAATTTTCAACTTAATAAATATTAAGTCTTATCAAGTCTTTTTAAAAACTGATGTCACTATAAGGGCGAGCGGTCAGCCGAGCGCATTGTAATAATTAAGTTAAATAATTAAAATATTTAGCTAAAATGTTATCAGCGAGGATGACCTTGTGAGTATCTTTAGACATCAGTTTTTAAAAAGTTCACCAACATTAAACCAAGCCGAAGTTTCTTCCTTTTGGCGCCACTCTTTTCCTTCTTTGCATTATGGCGTTTGTATGACAAAGAAGGAAAAGGTGGCAAATTAATTAAAAGAAATAAATTTAAAAGAAAATTAGTTTCAAAAAGCCGAGCTGCTGAGCTGCTATACTTCTATCCCTCTAAAATTCTTTCCCTTTTTTCCTTGTATCGCCTTTGATAAAAAATACCAAAGGAATGATTACAATACATGCAATGGCGCATACCTCAAAAGTATCTCGAAAGGCTCCCATGTTTGCCTGTTGGAGCATTTGTTTATATAGCAAACTCTGTGCCATATAATTTGCACTGATATTATCACACAAACTGTGAAACATACTCTGATAAGCGTTTAGTCTATCTAAAAAGTTATCGTTTAACATAGTTAAATTATCAACTAAAAAACTCTGGTGCGCCTGTGCTTTTCTTGAAATAAGCGTTGTTACGATTGATGTACCAATAGCACCGCCTAAATTCTTCAATAAATTCTGCACCCCTGCAGCATTTGTCATTTGCTCGTTACGAAGTGTCATTGTAGAAAGGTTGATAATCGGTATCATACATAGTGCCATACCAATCCCCATAATGAAATTCGGAAGCGCGATATCAATTGTTGCAATTTGCAAATTAAGCTCGCAGAGCATAAATCCGGATAATCCTAAAAGCCCTAATCCTGTTACAACAAGCATTTTAGGGTTTAATTTAGAACCAATGGTGCCGATAAAAAATACTGTTAACAGCGCCCCGACTCCGCGCGGCATCATTGCAAGCCCTGACTTATAAGCATCATAACCCATAAGTCCCTGCAAAAATTGCGGTAAAATTGCAAGAGATGCAAGCAATACCCCCATCATTACAACCTGTACAAGGGTGCCTAAGAAGAAATTTGCATCTTTGAAAACTTTTATATCAATTAAAGAATCTTTTTTTGTTGCTTGAATACAGAAAAACAATATACAAAACAATACCGCAAAACCTGTCATCCAGCAAACCCAAGGAGAGCCGAACCAATCAGCGTCATTACCTTTATCAAGCACAACCTGCATACAAGTAAGCCAGCCAATAAGCATAAAAAAGCCCATAGCATCTATTTTCACATTCTCTTGTTTTCTTGCATAGGGCGGATCTTCAATAAGTTCTCGCGCAAGAAATACAGCAAAAATACCAATCGGGATGTTTATAAAATAAATATAAGGCCAAGACCAGTTTGTTGTTATCCAACCCCCGATAACAGGTCCTACAATTGGCGCAATTACAACAACAAGTCCAAATAGTGCCATACTTTGCGACCTTTTTTCAACAGGGAACGGCTCTAGTGACATTGCCTGCGCCAAGGGCAGCAGAGCACCCCCGCCAAAGCCTTGCATAACACGAGTGACTATCATCATGGGCAGAGATGTTGCAATACCGCAGAGAAATGATGCAACGGTAAAAGTTATAATACTTAATATAAAAAGGTTTTTTCTGCCCACAAGTTTACAGAAAAAGTCAACCGATGGAATAACAATGCCTGACGCAATAAGATAACTTGTTAAAACCCAAGTACTCTCTTGCCTTGAAACGCTGAACGAGCCTGCCATATATGGAAGCGCAACATTTGCAATGGTTTCGTCCAAAACAAACATAAATGCCGCAACCATTAAAGGAAGGCAAGTCAGCCAAGGATTAGTTTTTGGTTTCCATTCGGTGTCATTACTCATTATTTAACCTTAACTTTTGGAACCACGCTCATGCCTGAAACAATATTATATTCGTTTTTATCTATTTCATCATCAAATACAATTTTAACAGGAATTCTCTGAACTATTTTTACAAATGAACCAACAGCATTTTCAGGCGGGAAAAGACTTGATTTAGCGCCCGATGCACGCTGAATAGAGTCTATATGACCTTTGAATTTTTTATTTTTATAAGCATCAATTTTAATATCAACAGCTTGCCCCGGCCTCATATTACCAACTTGATTTTCTTTAAAATTAGCAACAATCCATACTTTATCGGGTACTATTGCAAACAAAGGACCGCCAACAGATACATAAGAACCTTTTTCAATTCTTCTGTTTGTAACCGTTCCTGAATTTGGAGCAATTACTCTTGTATATTCAAGGTTTAATTTTGCCTGATTCATTGCAGCTTCAAGCGATTTTAAATCTGCGTCCGCTACATTTTTACCGTTTGAAAAAATCTGCTCCTGTGCTCTTGTATGATTTGCTAAAACCGCATCATACTGCGTTTGAGCTTTATCTAACACTTGTTTTGACACAGCACCCTGTGCATATAAATTTTTATATCTTTCAAGGTCTGTTTTCGCAAGTTTAACTTCTGAGTCGCTTGCATTCAGGTTTGCTCTTGCATTTTTTTGATTTAAAAGAGCATGTTCATAGTTAGCGCGCGCCTGGTTGTATTTTTCTAAATACACTTCATCGTCAATTTTTGCAACTAAATCGCCTTTTTTTACCTCCATATTATCTTGAATATAGCTTTCTGTAATATGCCCTGAAACTTTTGGCGTTACTTGAATAATATCTGCTTCCACATAAGCATCATCTGTTGATTGATAGTGGCTTTCATGGAACAAATAAAGCCCTGCTATAACAATAACAATTATTAAAGCCGGAATTATAATTTTTCTTTTCTTTTGTTTTACTTCGGTAGTTTCTTGTTCTTGCGACATTTTATACTCCTATATATTAACTTTTACAACTTTTTCTACAACTTTTCTAAAGTTTTTGATTGTGTCTTTTGTT
>JAFVFO010000024.1 GCA_017475485.1 Candidatus Gastranaerophilales bacterium
TCCAATAATAAGGATTAGCTTGAAGCAAATTTCGACTGTTTTTTGCAGAATTAATTTTTAAAACGTTGTATAACAACCCGCATTAAACCAAGCCGGAATTTTCTTTCTTTCGGTTCACTTTCTTTCTTTGCATTTTCGGCGTTTGAGAAGGCAAAGAAAGAAAGTGAACAATAAAATAAAAAATACCAAACCCCGCAATTGTCATGCCGGACTTGTTATTAAGGCAATAAACAAACAATCTTTCATCATTTCTTGGCAATTTTTAATTCTAAATAGTTTTTATTGAACTATACAAACGGAAAGATTAGAATATGTTTTCGGTTAGATTTAGTCCGGTTAATTTTTCAGGGCGTACAGCAAATCTATGCTATTCAAATCCCAATGTAACATCTCCCTTGGTATCATACGGAAATGATGTTTTTGTAAGGAGTGCAAACAGTTGTGAAGCTGTTTCGGGCGGAATTAACGAAAAAAGAATAGAAGAAATTTATAATCAGACTTATGAAACTTTTATAAGTCAAAACCCTATAATAGGTGAATTAAATTATACAAGGCCTAAATTAATCATAAGTCATGACAAAGATTCTTCTGCTGACGCTAAATATAACAGAATAACAAATAATATTTCCTTATCTGCTAATTTAAATAAAGATTTATTTATTGTTGGCATTAAAGATAATAAAGGCAAATATGTACAGGCTCAATTAATGTCAAAAGACAGTGTTGATACCTTTTTAGAACTGCTTAAGGGTAAAATTCCCGATGATAATATAAAGGTTTTAAAACTTAACTCTCAAGAAAAAGAGGTTTGGTTAAGTTCTGCCTTTGCACATGAATTAAGGCATTCTATGCAATCTCACCTCGTTTTATCCACACAAGGATGTAGTGAACAATACAAAGAACATCTTTTAAGAATTCCGAAATTTACGCAGGCAAAAAGAAAAGAAATTGAAGGATTTATTCAACAGCTTAATTGGCAAATACTTCAAATAACAGCCTCTCCTTTATCTTCGGAACAAAAAAACGAGTTATTAAAGCAAATTACCCCTAAAAAAGAACAGCTTGAAGAATATTGCAAAAAATTTAAAACAGCAGACATAAAAGATGAAGATAATTACCTTTTGACTTATCAGCCTAAAAAACTACTGCCTTCTGATACAATTATGCCGATATTTCCCGGGAGCAGTTCATATTGGTCTATTAAAGACCATTTTGCGCCCTTTAAATCAGCCGGAAGCGCAAATGGAGATGAAAAACAAGAAATTTATATTTCTGACCCCAATGAAATTGACGCATATTTATACGGGGCAGATTTCTTAAGTTTTACAGATAATCCGCAAGCAAGACAAGAAGTTATAGATTTATTAATTCTTCAAAATGAAAACACAGCCTATGAAGGCATAGGACTAATGGAAAAATACGGCTATCCTTCATTAATTTATTAATATTTCTCACTGCCTGAAATGCGCGTTCCCGCAATTGCATAGGTTGCGCAATCTGCGTTTTTGAATTTATTATTTTTATCGTAATTTTCAATAGTGAATTTATCTGTCCCTGAAAAATTATTTCCGGAAAGTTTAAATTCAACCACTTCTTTATGAATTTGATTACCCTCTTTTGTTCTCAGACTTTTTTTGCGTTCAAATTTTAAGGTTTTTCCTTCTATGGATTTATCTTTTATTTCAATTTCCGAATACGCACCTGATTCCAAGTTTTGCAATATTAAAACATTTGAATATCCCGACAACATCCAAATATCCCTGCTTTCATAGTTAAACTTAAGAGGGTCGGTTGCGGATTGCATTTTTGAAATAACTCCCCAAGAACCAAAAAAGCCTTTTGGAATATATTCTTCGCTGACACCGCCCTTAAGCGTTTGTGCAGGTGCAAACATAAAAAGAAAACAAACGCATATCAATAAAAGTTTTTTCATATATTAATTATTTAATTATATTTTCAGAAAATTCAACCTATAGATTGAGGAATTTTTATAAAATCAGGTTATCATTATAATAGATGGATGACAGGGAGTAGGTTTTGAAGCAGACATTAAGCGTTTTAGTTTTAGTTTTATTTATTATGGGGCTTATTTTAAATCAGGCCTTACCTGCTGATGCTGCCAAAAAAACTGCCAAAAAAAAGGGCTTAGCACCTGATGTTATAGCTCAAATTGTTGAAAAAACAGATAATTTAACAAAAAAAATATACGAAAAAGAATTATACACACCGGAAGACGCTAATACGTTAATCAGTTTGAAATTGCAACTTGATGAACAAATGGATATATTGCCCGAGGCTTCTTTTGCACCAATTTATTTTAAAATAGGCAATATTTTCAGAATGCGCGGAAATGAAAAAGACGCAATTATTTGCTATCAAACAATTTTGGAGAATTTTTCACAAACTGCTTATGCGCCTAAGTCACGCGATATCTTGGAAGAAATGGGTGTTGAAATAAAAATGCCTGTTAAATCCGAAGAAGATGAAGACGACTTTTAATTTTTTGTTTGTGTTATTATAATTCTATAAATATATACAGGAAATGCGGGTGTAATTCCCCAGCTAGGATGTAACCGTTAGAGCCGGAATGCTGTTTATTTGTCTGATATTACAAACCCTGATATCAGCACTCATTAGTTTAAATAAAAGGATGATATTTTGGCAAATGCTATTGGTAATGCTCAAAATAATAATAAATGTCCGCATGGTTATCCTGCGGGTGCTTGCCCTATTTGTAACGGCATGTCAGGCGGTAATTATTCAAAAGATAAAAACAAACCCCGTAAAGCAGGCGAGATGAGCTATAACGAATGTTTGGCGCAATGGCACAGAATGCAAAGAGCGCAAGCAGCCAAAATTAAGGATATGCTTGATAAAAAAGAAGCCCTCAGGCAAACGGATATAAAAGAGCGCATAAATAAAGATTTTGCAAGAATTCAAAATAAAATCGAACAATATTTTGAGCGTTTGCAAAATACAGTTCAAAAAATGCCTTCCGCAATAAGGGTTGTGCTTGCCCCCATAGTTAAAACCGTACAGGCAATTGCAAATATTATTATAAATATTACTTTCAATGTAGCAAATTTCATTGCTTCAATTTCCGAAAAAATGGCAATGTTGTTATCCGAAGTTAAAAATCATATAAATACTTTTATTCAAAAAACAACAGAAAAAACTAAAAAAGTCATAAAAACAATCCTATCTCTTTTTATGGAATCTGAACATGAAGAAGATAATTCAGACAAAGAAAAAATAAAAGAAATCGTAAAACACGCAGTTAATAAAATTCTAAAGAAAGAACAAAGTAAAGAAGATGAGCTCGTTTGATATTATTAAAAAAGCCGCACCCCCTCAAAGCAGTAAGCCAATGAACTTTGATACAGTTATAAAAAATAAACAAAACATTCAAAATGCAGCCTTGAAAGGACATATTTTAAATAACAATATCAAAAAAGATAAACAGCAGGAAGATTCTTTTGACTATATTATACAATCTTCGCCCGATAACACTGTATTATCCCAAGAAAAATTGCCCCAAGAAAGCGCATTTGATGTTAAAAAAGCCATAAAACCTATTGCAATTGTAACAGGGGCAACGGTTTTAGGTATTATTGGTCTAAGTGCTTGCATTACAAAGTATTCAAATTATCTTGCAAATAACGAAAGTGTTGTAAGACCGCCTGATTTGCCGAGAAGTATGAATATTTTGGAAGAATACCACCTTGCAATGTATAGGGCGCTTCGCGACCCTTCTAAGCTGAATATTCTCGGCTTAGCTGCAGTAGGTGCATTTTCCGCCTTAACATTAAGCGCTAAAACCCTTGTTGACAGCGCAAAAGAAATTTGGATTAAAAAACAAAACTGCGATATTGATTATGACCTGCAAGCGAATTTAATAGAAGTTGAAAAAAATGCTTTTTCCGGAAAACTGAATGTGGTTAACACTCTTTTGAATGACAGCGCTAATTATTTTAGAAATTCTTTGGATGAAAACAAACAAGATATTGAATTTAAACAATTTTTGAGCTTTAAAGGTAAAAATAAAGAAGAAAAACAGGATAAGAAAAAAATAAATCCGATAATCGTTGGTATTGCTGCTGTAGGGGCATTTTGTTCCGTTGCTTTATTAACCTATTCAAGTTATCAAAAAACGGGTGAAAATCTGAAAACTTTCATCGAAAAAGCAGTGGATGGCGAAATAAGGGAAAAAATTGCAAATGCGCAATCTCAAGAGGAAAAAGTACAGGCCATTGATGCATTAACAAATATTTTTAAATCTATAAGCGGTTTAACGGAAAAAGACGCAAAAGCCAAGCTAAAAGGTATTAAAGGCTTATCAGACGAAGAAGCAGAGTCTATAATTGAAAAATTAAAATACGAACATAAACACATGTTTGCTCAAGCCCCCGAAGCGCTTGGCGGAGTTGCGGAAAAGGTGCAATATTATTGCTATATTAACGAAGAAAGGGGACATTTGTACAACTGGATATTAAATCCTGAAAATAAATGGAATAAATATTTATTTTTATCTTTTTGTCTGGTTTCTTCAATCGGCTATATGGCGCGCAGTGCAGCAGACGCTATTAAACAGGTTACCGTGTCGAGAGAAAATTCTAAAAGCGAACTTAACCTAAGAAAAAGACTTGTAGGCATTGAAATAGATAATTTTAAAGCAAAAAAATTAAGCGCAATTAACCCTATGATAGAAAATTACAACTATCAAAAGAAAAAAGGTAAATCTAAAGAAGAATTAACGACTTTAGCTCAAAATATTCTTTTAGAAATCAAAAACGGCCCGCCCTATATCTATAATTAGCAATTATTACTATATAAAATTATACTTTTTAGTATTAAAAATCAGTTTATTTCCTTTAATAATAAATAAGTATTTTTTTAAAGGAGTAAATTTATGAATATATTAAAATGGATTGTCTATTCTTTGGTTTTAACCGGTGCGCTAAATTGGGGACTTATTGGTATATTCGGGTTTGATTTAGTAGCATTTTTATTTGGCGAAATGACTGCTCTGACAAGAATAGTATATGCCCTTGTCGGATTATCCGCAGTTATATACTTTATTTTATCTTTTAGAGATAACACCGAATGCACAAGCTGTAATTGCTAGTTTTTTATAAAATATATGTTAAGCCCTAAAGTATTGCCATAACTTGCTTTAGGGCTTTTTGTATTTAAAAAATATTGTGCAATTGTAACGATTTCTTAACAAATTAAAATAAAAATAGCAACAAAATATATATTTTTTATTTTATTAATATATCAAAAGTATATAACGATACACCAGAAACAAAGTAGGAGATTAACTTTATGACATTTTTTAACGCAGCAACAGACGTAATCAGAACAACAATTGGTACAGTTCAAAACGATACAGTCGGAAAAGAAAATAAAATAACAGATAATCAAACAGATGAAGTTGCTAAAGAGTTTAGAACATCATCAGCAGTTACAGAAACAATCACTCCAAGTGCACCTTCAGGTTTAGATTTAACCGGTTTGGGCGTTCCTGCAGAAGTTGCAAACGGTTCACCTGAAGAATTATTAGACTGGTTCATTCACAACGGCGCATTAGATGAAGACGAATTACAATTATATTTGTCCGGTGTTCCTCTTGATGTAATTTTTGCCGGTGAATTAGAATAAAAAAGATTTAGCGTTAAAACGTAAAAATGTAGAGTTAATGGTGTATAAAAACCTCGCTTATATAAGCGAGGTTTTTAATTAGCAAAATTTATTTAAAAATGTTATAATCTTTGTGTATTTTAAAGGATAGGTTGTTATGAAATTTAATTGTGCACTTTCTATTGAAGAATTGGAAAAAAGAACATCAAAAGATTATCTTTTGGAAAAAAAGATGTTAGATATTGACGCTCCCGAATACAATACCTTAAAAGACGGTGATAAAACGGCTTTAATTTATCTTGTAAAAGCAGGGCGAATTATTGAAAAAATAAATATGGAGTTAGATTCTCATTATAATCTGCCTTTTAAGAAATATTTAGAAGAAGAAGCTAAGAAAAATAATAATCAGGCTAAATTAACGAAAATATTATTTGACGCACAAAAAGGTATTTTTGCGCTTGACTGCGAATCTAATTTAATAAAACTCGCACAAGGGCTTGAAAAAAGAAAAGGCAGAGGCTTTTATCCGGATGATTTGGAAGAAAAAGAATTTCATAAAATTTTAATTAAAATGCTTAAAGAAAATAAGGTTGATGAAGTAAGAAAAATTCTTAATCAAAGAAGTGTAGTCGAAAGAAAAGATAATGAACTTGTTGCAATAGATTATGTCGATAAATTTAAAGATGATTTTAAAGAAATAGCTCAGCTTTTGCTTAAGGCAAGCTGCGTATCTACAAATATTGATTTTAACGAATATTTAAGACTTCAAGCAGACGCGTTTTTAACTGCCGATCCCATGAAAGACGCTTATGCAGATAAAAAATGGGCAACTCTTCAAGATACCCCTTTAGAATTTACCGTTACAAGAGAAAATTATTCTGATGAAATGACGGAAACCGTTTTTGAAAATGAAGAACTTTCAAATCTTTTGAAAATGAATAATATAGAAGTTATTTCAAAAGATTATTTAGGTGCTCGTGTTGGAATTGTTAATAAAGAAGGAACTGATTATATTTTAAAAGTTAAAGAATATCTGCCTTTAATGGCAAAAAATATGCCTTATAATGATGAATATGAACAGGTAATTTCTGACGAAGAAGAAATTTCTCAAACAATGGTAGATGTTGATTTGATTGATGTAGCGGGAGATGTGGGCGCATTTAGGGCAGGAATTACGCTGGCCGAAAATCTTCCGAATAACGATAAACTTTCTTTGTCAATCGGCGGGGGCAGAAGAAATGTTTACCACAGGCAAATTCGTTTTGTTACATCAGAAGACGCCAAAAAGAAAATTCAAGAAAGATTAGATAATATCTTAATTAAAGATTTGCATAAATTTTATGATGATAAAATGGATCACCCTTTTACAATAGGCCATGAAAACAGTCATTCCTTAGGGCCAAAAGAAGGGTGTGAAGCGTTAGGCAAATATAAATCTATAATTGAAGAAAATAAAGCCGATATGGTATCTTTGGCTATGCTTGATGTTTTAAGTGAAGCCGGATTATATACAAAAGAAGAAAAAGAAAAAATTATTGTTACTTATCAAACAGATAACATGCTTAAATCAAAGCCTGAACTAACCCAAGCCCATAGGGTTCGCTCTGTTATGCAGAATTACTTTTTCTTAAAAGAAGGGGCAATTGAAATATCGTCTGACGGTTTTTTAAATATCCATACAGATAAAATGGTTGAAACTGCGCGCAAAATGCTTTCTGAAATCATTAAAGTACAACTATCGGGCGATTTTTCAAAGGGTGAAAAATACGTTTTAGATAATTTTATTTGGACGGACGAAATGGAAACTGTTGCACAAAAATTAAAGAAAATTTCGAAAAGGTTAAACGGAACAACTGTTCAAAATTTGGCAGATAAATTGTTCAACGAAAAAATATAATTAAGTTCAAAATTTATTTTCAGATGTTTTGTATGCATGAAATGTTTTTAAGGCATACTATGATTAATACTATAAATTTTGGGCAAAATAACAGCCTATATGGCGATTTTACAAGACCTTCTCAAATAAAAAAGCAGGCACAAGAGCCTATAGAAAAGCCTGCTGTCGATACTTTTAATGATAAGCATGCAGAAGAAAACATTGAAAATAAATCTTTTTTTAAAAAAGCCAAAGATTATCTTTTAACCCCGATTGATACTCCCCAATATACAAGTAACGGAAGGGTTTACAACCGTAAAATGACAAGATTGCAAAAATTCGGGAGCTATGCTTTCTTAGGCTTAATATATGGTTTTATGATTTTTTATATGATAAAAAGCCTAAAGGTTGCAGGGGTCGATATTAAGCCTGAAAGTTTATCGAGCTATATGAAAAAATACAGAGAAGACTTATCCCATGCCCCAAATTTAAAAGACTTAGCCCTGCCGGATGTTTTAAAAGGTACGGTTGAACGATTGATGAATAAAATAAAAGATTCCGAAACTTTTATTCAAAAAGGCGGTACAAATAAAAATACCATATTGCTTTTCGGCCCGCCCGGTACAGGTAAAACAACTGTAGCAAGGGCAATTGCAAAAGAAATTCATAATGCGGAACTATATTCTGTTGATTTAAGTACAATTCAAGGGAAATTTGTCGGTGAATCGGAAGGCAACCTTGATAAGGTAATAAGAAACATTTGCGAATATGCAAAAGAAAACCCCAATAAAAAAGTTGTTGTATTAATGGATGAACTTGATTCTATCGCTATGAAAGATAACGGTTCATCTGACCAACAATACCATGCAAGCCTTTTAAATGTTTTAAAACGTGGAATTTCAGAAAAATTAACCCGCCATGATAATATTATCTTAATTGCTACAACAAATGCGGAATTAAACAAAGTAGGCGACGGCTCCGAATTTATTCAAAAATTAGATTACGCCATAGCGGATAGATTCGGAGAACAAATAAGGGTTGATAATCCCACGAAAGAACAGTTTATAAAGGCAATTGTCCAACATTACGGGAATTTGTCAAAGGTTGAAGATGTCTTAAAACATGAAGATAGCGAACCCATTGTTAAAATAGCAGAAGAACTTGCAAAAAATAATTGCTCATTCAGGGCACTACAAAACCTTTTCAATGCTTCCGCCGCAACAAGTAAAGGCGAAAAATTAACTCCTGATGATATTTTAAGCGCTCTGCCTACATGTATTGCTTCAAGTAAGGCTGAGGCAAAACAGCAAACATATATAAAAGGTTTTGGCAGGAATTAGTTAAATATTATTTTCAATTGATGTCTTAAATACAAATTCGCTTAAGTTTTTCTTTGCAAGGTTTAATTGCGCATTTATATAGCTGGTTGTCTTTAAAATTTCAGGTTTTAAGTTATAATTGTAGGCATTTTTTTGAAACATTGCATAGTCTCCCTTGGTCTTGTAATTTGTAAATCGGAAATATTTTTTAAATATTAATAGTCCTAAAGAACCATTTTCTTTTTTCCATTCGGACTACCGCACACTTTTAAAAAAAAGGGGAGCTGATTAAAAATCATGACTCCCACATACCAAAACACAAAATAAAAGAAAATCTTTATTGCAGGTATTAAACAGTCAGACAGTTGTAATTCATTACAAAAAATCATTTAATACATCGCACAGAATAGGCGTACTGCTTATTGCCGTTGGTGTACGGGTAGAGGTGACCGCCAAGCAAGTCGAAGTAGTAACTGTTAGACGAGTCAATCTGTGTACCCCAAACGTTGTACGGGAGGCAGTAACCATCGCTCGTTCCTGAGCAGCTTTTAACGTGGCCGCACCTAGAGGAAGACGAACTACTGCTATTGTAGTCACAGAAATTAGTAGAAGTACCTGTATAGGTGTTATTAGAATCACTTAGAGCTTGAAAAGCAGCGTTACTTGGCAAGCTCATTGAGTTATGCGCGCAGATAAGATTAGCCGCATACCAATTGCAAACAGTTCTATTGCAGCCTGAATAACCTGTGGTATTAGTGCATGAGCTAGAAGTAGTACCCTGCCAGCATGTTGGTGTTATGCCGCCGCCTGAACAAGATGAACCTGCGGTACAAATTGTAACAGTGCTTGGGATTTTAGGCCCATTAGTATCACCCGCATTATATTGTGACCAGGTGTAACCTGCAACGGTAACCGTTTTAACGGATAATTTACAAGTGCCGTTTTCAAGTACATAACCCGAGGATGTATTACATGCAGTACATGCATTTGTAGTTGTAGAATAAGTAGAGCAGCCTGTTACGGAAGTTGAATTGGTACAGCTTGTAGATGTTGAGCCGTTTGTTGATTGATAAGTACCGTTAGAACATGCAGTACATGAATTACCGTTTTTGCGATAACCTGCTTTACATGATGTACATGCGCTTGATGAAGTTCCTGTACAAGCATAACATCCTGTATAGCAAGTACCTGTACATGATGTACCGTTTGTAGAATAACCGCTTGAGCAATTTGAACAACTTGTTGCGGTTGAACTGTTGTTTGGTTGGTATTTACCGCCGCTGCAGGCAGTACATGAATTACCATTCTTATAATACCCTGCATTACAAGATGAACAAGTCGAACTACCAGAACATGCGCTGCAGCCTGTAGGGCATGCAGAATTACAA
>JAFVFO010000025.1 GCA_017475485.1 Candidatus Gastranaerophilales bacterium
CTTTTTAAACTAAATAATTAAGGTGCAAATTTCTCCGGTTTTTTGTTTTGGTGAATTAATTTTTAAAACTTGTTGCTTTTGTGGTTTAGTGCTGTAGTGCGAAAATATTAAACCTTACACTGATTTCTTAATGCCTTAGTGCCCTTATCTACATCCTTATGCCCGAGCCTTCGTTCGCTAAGAACTTCGTTCTAAGCTCACTCGGCTCGGGTAGTCCAGTTACGCATTAGCCCGCCAAGCTCCTCGCTTGCCGTGCCAATGCTTCACATCCTTATGCCCTCGCCTTCGTTCGGCAAGCAAAGCATTGCTAGCCTCACTTGGCTCGGGTAGAACGGCTCCGCACCAGCCCGCCGCGTCATCCGCGCCGTGCAGGTGCATACGCACTCTTATGCCCGAGCCTTCGTTCGGCAAGCAAAGCATTGCTAGCCTCACTCGGCTCGGGTTGCAAACATGCACCAGGTGGAAACGCGCTCTATTTTGGCGTTGATAAATTGTCCTATAAAATAATCATTATCATCTATAAGATGCACAACTTTGTTATTTCTCGTTCTGCCTTGATACACCCCGTCTTTTGATGAATCTATCAATACTTCAAGCGTTTTACCTATATATTTTTGATTTGATTTTAAACTTGCTTCTTTGACCTTGTCATTTAAAATTTGAAGTCTGATTTTTTTTGTATTTTCATCAATAAATTTATCAGTCATTTTACCTGCGCGTGTAATGGGGCGCGGAGAGTATGCTGCAGTGTTTGAATAATCCAGTTCTAATTCTTCAATTGCTTTTATAGTATCTTGAAATTCTTCTTGTGTTTCGGAAGGAAAACCTGCAATAAAATCAGATGTAATTGCTACATTTTCAATTTGCCCTCTGATTTTTTGGACAATTTCGGAATATTGTTTAACATTGTAGCGTCTGTTCATTTCTTTTAAAATTCTGTCATTGCCCGATTGCATTGGAATATGAAAACATTCACAGATATTCTTTGAGTTTTTTACAACTTCAATTACTTCATCAGTTATGTCTGTCGGATAGCTTGAAGTAAAGCGAATTCTAAAATCGCCTTGCAATTTATCAAGTTCCGATAAAAGACGGGCAAAATTCGTGCCGTCTTCTAAGTTTTTCCCATAGCTGTCAACATTTTGCCCTAAAAGAGTAATTTCTTTAAAACCTTGCGCTATAATATCTTTTGCTTCTTTTATAACAGCCTCTATGGTTCTTGAACGCTCGCGCCCGCGTGTATATGGAACAACGCAGTATGAGCAGAAATTATTGCACCCTTCCATAATGGGAAGCCAGGCGTTAATTGAATTTGTTCTTGAAATTTTATAATCATTTTCAACAATAGGATTATCAGAAGTTGCACAAATTCTTTTGTTTTCGATTTCTTTTAGTAAAGAAGGGAGTTCTGAAATATTTCTTGTTCCAAAAACAATATCAACGGCCGGGAATTTTTTTAGAAGTTCTTCTTTTTCTAATTGCGCGACACATCCGCAAATGCCGATTTTTATTGATTTTCCTTCTTTTTTCTTATCTTGTTTCAGTCTTTTCCAATTTCCAAGACGGGAATATGCTTTGTCTGTTGATAACTGCCTTATTGCGCAAGTATTTACAATAAGTAAATCTGCCTCTTTTTCGTCTTCGACTGCTTCATAATCGAAATGCGACAGCATGCCAAAAATGCGCTCGGTATCAGACTTATTCATTTGACAACCAAGAGTGTCTATAAATATTTTTTTCATTTCTATATAATCCTTGCGCCTGTAACCTGTTCTAATCTGTCCATTCTTTCTTTTAAAGCACCTGACGGATTATAATACGGGTCAACTGTCATGATTTTGGCTGCTATATTAGGATAGAAATATATAAACCTTAATTCCGAATCAGTTAATGGTTTTTGGGTATGAACATTGGCATAGCGTGCAAGTTCAAGAATATTTCTTGCTTCATCTTCATCATGGAATTCTAATTCCAAGCTGTGGAATACATTTCTAAAACCTTTAATACCTGCATATTCACCAACGGTTATCATTCTTCCTGTTTCAATTATTTCAGGTTCACCTCTGCCTAATTCTTCAAAATCATAAAGTTCGTAGTTGCGTCTGTCTTTTAAAGCACCGTCCGCGTGTATTCCTGATTCATGCGCAAATGCGTTAGCACCCACTGCAACCTGATTCATGGGAATCGGCACACCAAAGGCATAAGATGTATATTTTGCAAGTTTCCATGCTTTAGAAATATCAATTTGAGGATCAATTTTATATTTACCTTCAAATCCGGAAGATTTAGCTATTGCAAGAATGCAGGAAACTAAATCCGCATTGCCGGCGCGTTCCCCCATGCCGTTAATTGCGGTATTAATCCATGCGTCAACACCGGCATCTATTGCTGCACGCGCCCCCATTACAGAACATCCTACCGCCATACCAAGGTCGTTGTGGAAATGAAGTTCTATTTCCATGCCTGTTTCTTTTGCAATAGTATAAACTCTGTCATAAGCGCTCTGCGGGTCGTCATAACCAAGAGTGTCGCAATATCTGAAACGTGTTGCACCATATTTTTTGCAGGCATTTGCATACTCTATTAAATAATCAATTTTAGAACGTGAAGCATCTTCTGCATTAACACCGATTATTTTTGCATTTTGATTAATTGCTTCATTAATTGCTTCTAAAGTATCATTTAAAACATCCTTAGGAGTTTTTTTACCCTGATATTTGCCGTTAATCATTTGTTCTGATGTACTTTGCGACATATTAATGTATTGGAGTTTCGGAACATTTCTGAATGAATCTATTACATCATTTCTTATTGCTCTCATCCAGCCCGATAATTTTGTTTTATTAATAACACCGCGCTCAACAAGTTCTAAGTTGCCGTTTAAATAGTTAAGCTCATGGCGCGTTGTCGGAAAACCGAATTCGGATTGGTTAATACCCATTTCGTTAAGCATTAAATTAATAATTGTTTTTTGGAGCTTCGCAAGCCCTAAACGTGATGTTTGGACACCGTCCCTGTTTGTAACATCTACAAATTTTATATAGTTCATATTCCCTCAAAAGTCAGTGATAAAGATATTATAGCACAAGGATTTTTAATCTTTATGTAATTTTAATATATGTAAAGTATTCTGTAAATTTTTCTTGCATTATTTTTAAAATATAATACAATAGTCATGTAGAAAGATAAAATGCATATCTATTCTTTACGAGAGGAAACATGCAAATTAACAACGTAGCATCCGTCGCAGATAAATGTACAAAACCGCATAGATTTTTAGGTTTCACAGGAAACGAGAGCTCGTCGAGCGAGAAAAAGAAGGTGCGATACAAGCATTATGAGGAATTAAGTGATGATGTTTTGAGTGCCAGAAGTATTATAAAAGCACATCAGGATGTCCAAAATAGCGGAAAAATGCGTTTATTCAAAGCGATACCCGCAATAGCTACAGGAATATTTGCAACAAGTTTAGCATTAACCCGACCCGGAAAGTTATCAGAAAAAGCTGCTACAGGGTTGGGTTTTTTAGCCACTGTAGCAGGTGTTGATACAATAGCAGATTTAGCATTTCCAAAAGGAAAAGAAACTAATCGTAAAAAAGCAATTACTACCCTTGGCGCAATTGGTGCTGTTGCATTAGGTGCTGCGGTAATTGCAAAAGGTGCGGGTAAATCCGAAAAAGTTAAAAAAGTAACAAACTTTATTTCAAATGAAGTATCACAGCTTGCTTCTGAAGTAGATAAAACAAAATTAGCAAACTTTAGCAATAAACACATTCAACCGTTTTTAGAAAAACATCCTAAAGTTTCTTTTATAGCACCGCTTGCTACAGCTATAGGTTCAAGCGTATTGGGCGGTCTTGCAAGTGTTGGTTTATTGCAGGGCATTTCGCAAGATATAAGCAAAAAGGCATGTGAAAATTTTGAGCATGCTAAGTTAATTCAACAAATTGCTAAAAATCATTATGATTCAGTTGACGCCATTGAAGTTTAAAAGCAATTTTTTAGCTTTATATGTTTTATAGCTATGTATTTATTTTTTAAGGTTGGTTGAATGTCACAAAATACTGTTTCACCGTTATTGCAATCGCGTATTAATACCGCAAAATCTGCGCCAAAACCGCAAATACAGGATGATGATTTTGATGAAGATGTAGCTTTTAATAATACTTCTCAAATTGCGGCAGCCTCTATTGCTGCTACGTTATGTATTTCCGCATTGGTTTTTGGCGGTATGCTGTATAAAAACAAGCAAGCTCAGGCAGATGCAATAAAAGTTTCAAATGAATTTCATGATATGGTTGCAAATTATGCGCAAAATGTTATGGATTATTGTGTAAAAATAAAAAATGAAATAGAAGAATGTTTTGCGAGTGCTTCGCTTAAAATTGAAAATGCACATGTAGAAGCTCTGCAAATCAGCCAAAATGCAGTTAAAATACAGCAGGCTTCAATTGAACAATATAATAAAACAGAACCGGAAAAAATATTTCATGAAGTTATGGATTTGATTAACTCTGCCAAGGCAAATGGTTTTCAAGCCGTTGAAGATGAAGCGCAAGGAATAAGAAGAACATTTGCAAAAGTTTCAAATAATGGTGAAGATAATATCATAATGCATGAAATTAAAGACGGAAAAATAATTCGTTCGGTTGTTTCAAATGAAGGTCATACTAATGTTGAATATACAAAAGGCGGACTTCGTACGGTTATTGATTTTATACGCGATTTTGAAGGCAAACCTCATAAAACAAGCATAACTTATAATGAGGAAAATGCCACATCTTCTCAAACTATAGTTTCTGAATTTTTACATCAAAATGGCGTACCCGTACTATCAAAATTCGTAAATTCAATAAAAGAAAAATGTACAGGTACAACAGAAACCGAAATTTATGAACTGCCAAACGGTATTTTATCAAGGTTTGCCTTGAAAACTTCTGCCAATGATTCAACTTCTTATTTTGTAGATAAATGTTTTAATTTTGATTGTAACGGCGAAATGGAAAGCTATTACAAAGGTTTTTCGAGCGATACGAAATTGTGTGACGAGCTTTATGCCAATAACACTTTAGTTGAAAATGCAGAGTTATCTTCAAATCCTGATAACATAGGCAGAATAATAGAAAATTCCGAATTTGAAAACTTTTTTGCTTTGTATAGATATGATAGCTATGATTTTTCACCACAGCATTTCACAAGCATGTATGAAAAAACCCAAGACGGCGCAAGAGCTGATGAAGTTTGGTTCGCTACTCCGAGTGGTGAAAAATATGTAAAAAATGCTTTGTTTGATAAACAAAACAGTATTACAAAAGAAGGAAGCAATATCTTAAAAGCGGACGACGAGCTTTATGTATATAACAAAAGTGATATTGATGAAATTCCTTATGACAGTAATTGGGCATTTTACAACGGCGAATTCAGACGATGCAATATGCCCGATTTTTCCGCAAGAAATGAAAACGGCAAATTCGTAAGGGATTAATTAAGGCTGATATCTTCTAAAAAGCTGATATCGGGTTCATTATTTTCCGATAAAATTATTCCTATTGCGTCAATTTGTATTTTCTTATATCTTGCAGTGTTTTTTGTAAGGTAGAATTTTGCACATTTATAAATCGAAGATAATTTTGTTTTTGAAACAGCTTCAAACGGACTGCCGAAAAAATTGCCGGTTCTTGTCTTAACTTCGACAAAATGTAAAACATTATTTTTCTGCGCAATTATATCAATTTCTGCCATTTTGGAATATCTGAAATTAGTTTCAATAATCTTATAGCCTTGTTTTATAAGATATTTTTGCGCAATTTCTTCGCCGTATTTGCCTGTAGCTTTGTTGTTCATAAATCCATTTTCGCAAAAATATATTATTTAACAATGGCAAATTTTTACATTTATATTTTTTTATATTAATACCAAAGGAGAAATGTTAATGTCTGAAATTTCAATGTCGCCATTGCTCCAATCACAAAATGAATCATCTAAAAATATACAGCCCCAAAAAAATGATACAAAAACACAAGAACAAGAACCCAAAAAAGTTAACAAAGCGTTAATCGGTCTTGGTGCTGCAGCGGGTGTATCCGCATTGGCAATCGGCTCTATGCTTCTTTTCAAGGGTAGAAGAATGCCTGAATTTGCTTCCATGGTTTTAGATGAATTTCATAAATTACAAAATGAAGTCTTTGGTGAGTTCAATGTTGCAAAAATAAGAATAAGCGAAATAACTCAACAGTCAAAATTAATTCAGCAAGAAGCGCAAGCCGTTCAAGAAAAAGCAAGAACGGCATTTTCCGACCCTGCAATACAAGAAAGCTATGAAAAAATAATGTCTTTATTTGAGCAAGGTAAAAAAGCGGGTTACGAAAGCATACTTGATATGACAAGCGGAAATGAAATAACATTTAAGGTTGAACCTGCTTCAAAAGGTTATGTTGAAAGAGTTAAAATGTTTGAGCGCAGAGGTGATGAACTTGTTTCTCAAAGCGAAATGTTTACAAACAGCAGAACCTTCTTATCAATTGAAGAATTTTCGGGACAAACTTCAAAAGAAATGAGATTTACGAACGGAAAATGCACCGAATTGTCTTATAACGATTATTCAAGCGGTCATCTGGTTTCTTTGGAACATTTTGCAAGACATGACGATAGTCCTTGTACAAGCTATGTTAAAAACTTTGAAATGCTTGAAGATGACAGTTATAAAATTGGCGAAGAATATTTCTTTAACAGTGAAGGAAGGCTAATATCCTATACTAAGGACACATTTGCAATAAAAGATGTTTATGACGCGCAAACAGGAGAAAGATTTGAATATTCTACCTTTAATGACAGATTAAGTAAGGCATCTTTCGGTATTAACGGAATAGATAAAACAATACAAGAAGAACTCGAACCACCTTCTTTTGAATGGAGTGAGTGTATTTACAGAACAGGAATTAAATCGAAAGAATATCAATCTTATATCAGTCTTGCGCATTCATCCAAATCGAACGGTACTTCAATTGATAAAGAATTGCGTTTCAGAATTTCTAAAGACGGGAAATTAATTCCTTTCATGTATAATAAAGGCTATAATGTTGAAGATGATATATTAACTCAAGAAGCAAGTTATGTATTGCAAGATGTTAATGATAAACTTGAATTGGTAAGCGGAACAAAAGGTCTTAAACAAAAAATTACTTCAAGAAGCGAAGCGGGCAATGCCGTATATCATGAAGATATCGGTGTTCCTATACAATTTAGAACATATTCGGATAACACAAGGGAATTTCAAACAGCATTTTTCTTTCCGGACAGAGAAGATGTTATCTTTAGATTTGATACAAAAGGCAGATATTTAGGTGCTAATAATTCTTTAAGTTAATTTTGTTAAGTGCTTTTATTTACCTGTGGTTTTATTTGTCATAAAATATAATCAGATATATTTTATGGAGCAAAATTTATGACCATGGACTTACTTGAAAAGACCGCAGTTGAACAACATAAGGCATTGATTAACAAGGAAATCAGTGCGGTTGAATTAACAAAAAGCTCAATTGAAAGAATTGAAAAACTTGATAAAACTCTTGGTGCTTTTAATTCATTATGCGTTGATGACGCTATTAAAACAGCAAAACTTGTTGATGAAAAAATTGCACGCAAGGAAGAAATCCCTATGCTTGCAGGTATTCCGACAGCCCTAAAAGACAATATGAATTATAAAGGCTATAAAACAACCTGCTCATCTAAGATTTTGGAAAATTTTGTATCGCCTTATGACGCTACAATTACTGCAAAATTAAAAGAAAATTTAGTTCCGATTATAGGTAAAACAAATCTTGATGAATTTGCAATGGGGTCAAGCAACGAAAATTCGGCCTTTAATATAGTAAGAAATCCATACAATACCAACAAAGTTCCGGGTGGTTCTTCGGGCGGTTCGGCTGCAAGTGTTTCAGCTTCGGAAGTTACGCTTTCACTGGGTTCTGATACCGGCGGTTCTATAAGATTACCTGCTTCTTTTTGCGGTATTGTAGGGTTTAAACCTACTTACGGCAGGGTTTCAAGATATGGTCTTGTGGCATTTGCTTCATCGCTGGACCAAATCGGCCCGTTTGCAAAATCAATTGAAGATACGGCATATCTATACGAAGCTATAGCAGGACATGATGTTAAAGATTCAACATCTTTAAACCTTGAAACAGGTAATATTGCATCAACCCTATCTTGTGATGTAAAAGGTTTAAAAGTAGGCTACATTAAAGAATTAATGGGCGAAGGCATAGCGGATGATGTTAAAAAATCAATCGAAAATGCCATTAAAACTTATGAAAAAATGGGTGCTGCAATCAAAGAAATATCGCTTCCTTTAATTACTCATTCAATTGGTGTTTATTATATTGTTGCAACGGCGGAAGCAAGCTCTAATTTAGCTCGTTTTGACGGTGTTAGATACGGATACCGCGCTCAAAATTGCGAAAATTTACTGGATATGTATTGCAAAACTCGCGCTGAAGGTTTTGGTCCGGAAGTTAAAAGAAGAATAATGCTCGGTACTTATGCACTTTCAAGCGGATACTATGACGCATATTATAAAAAAGCTCAACAAATAAGAAGATTAATCGCACAAGACTTTGATAAAGCCTTCAGGGAAGTTGATATTTTAGTATCTCCAACGTGCCCTACAACGGCATTTGACTTAAATTCAAAGGCAAACAATCCTCTTGAAATGTATTTAACGGATATTGCAACAATTTCATCTAACTTAATGGGCGGACCTGCACTATCCATGCCTTGCGGTTTTGATTCCGATAATATGCCAATCGGTATTCAAATTATTGCGGATAAATTAAATGAAAAAGTTCTTTTAAATAGTGCTTATGCGCTGGAACAAGAACTTGGCATTTATAATCAAAGACCAAAAATATAAATAAATAATAAAATAAAAATTGCCTCTTTAAAATTATAAAAAAGAGGCAATTTTTTTGTGCAAAATTTTTTTATTATTATATAAGGGGTCTTAGGTTATGGAAAAATTACTCGGTTTTACTTTTTTATCTGTGTTCTTTTGTTACTTTTACAACAAAATTCAAGCATTAATTAAAACAAACAAAAGAAAAAAACTATATGAGCAAATGCAGGCTAATAAGCAGAAGGTTTATTTGAATAATCTTAAGGAATATAGTGCAATTAATAATTTTGCAATATGTTTAAGTATTGACTATAAGACTAAAAGAAAAATTACGCCTGAAAATAAAACTGTTATGAATAAAGTTATTTTTGCAAAAATAACAGACAGTATGAAAAGTATTATTCCAAAACTGGAAATTAAAAATCTGAGCGATATGTTAATAATTGCTTGTGCGGATTTTAATTTGTATGATAAAATCTACGATTGTTTGTTAAAAATTCTATCTAAAATAAAACATGAAGTAGATGAAAGATATTGCGTGTATTTAATCCCAAGTATAACAACGGACGCTTACACCGTAAGACCTGATACGGAAACAATTAAAGCTAACCATAACAATATAAAACACTGCAATTTTGTAAATAAAGCATGTACAACAAAAACTTTTTCTAAAAAATATGGGTATTTAAACCATAATAAATATATGGGAACTCCTTTGGGAGAATATGCAATTTTAGATAGTGAAAAAGAAAATACTTATGAACTTAATATGGTTCAGAAGGATTTATCTTCACAGCTTGAAAGTATGGGGCAATAGTTTACTTTAAAATTGAACAGGAGCTATTTGAAAAGTTAAAATTTTGACTTTTAAATAGCTCCTTGATGTATTATTTTTTTGAAAAGAAATTCATTATTTTGTCTATAAAACCTTCATAGTTTTCTTGCTTTTCTTCTTTCTTTTCAATTACTTTGCCGTATTCCTGCGCTTTATCGAAATTACCTTCGGAATAATAAAATTCTGCTAAAATTTCGCGTGCTAATTCATCTTTATCAAGGTCATATACCTTTTGCCAAAATTCAATTGAAACATACTTTTCTTTATTTTCCTGATAAAGATTTGCAAGTTCTATTAAAACGGTTTTATTGTTTTGATTTTCTCTGTATGCGTTGTCAAATTCAACCAATGCGTCATCTAATTTGTTTTGCAATTTATAACAAAAGCCCCAGTTTAAATGCGCATTGAATTCGTCATTTAATTCTTCATAAATCAAAGCTCTCATCTGAAATGATAAAGCATCGGGTGCACCAATTTTGGAATAGTTGTCAATTTCTTTTAGTGCATTTTCAAAATCCTTTGTATTATACAAATATTGGGCTTTTAAAATTGCATAGCTTTTTTTCTGAACATCATTGAGCAGGTTGTAATTTATTTTAGATAATTCTTCCTGTGCTTTTTCGTTTTGCTCATCCTGCAAAAGAATTTTTATTCTAAGCATATAATCTTCCACAACTTCAAGGGCTGATTTGAAATCATTATTTTTAAAATATAATTGCGCAAGCATATTTTTAATATCGGGGTTATCTTTGAATTCTTCCAAACCTCTTTTTGCAATTGAAATTGCGCTATCTATACTTCCTTCTTTCATGTATAAATCAACAAGCTCAAAATAAGCGTCAATTTCCTTCGGGCTTAATTCAAGCATTTTTAAAAATTCATCAATTGCTTTTAAAATTTTATTATCTACTTTATACAATCGTGCTAGTTTTCTTCTTGCGTCAATATTATCCAAATCAAGCTCAAGCGCTTTTTTGGTGTCATTTATTGCATATTCCACTTTGTTTTGCGCAATATTTACATTTGCACGCGCTAAATAATAATTAAATTTATCGTCAAGTTCTAAATAAATATCCATTATGCAAGAAAGTGCTACCTCATCATAAGGACACATTGTTGCAATTATTTCTTCATATACCTTTAAGGCTTCTTGAAGTTTTCTTTCTTCATATAATGCAGCGGCTTTTTGGTGCAATGTTTCTAAGGTTGGCATAACTATTCCTTTTTTAAATATTATTCCTTATTCTATCACAACTTTATAGATAGGAACAATTGTAGTATCTATTCTTTTTATATCTAATGTTTTTGAATATTTTATTTTAGAATTTAAACAACATTCGGGAATATATATAATCGTTTTTTCTTTAATGTTTGAAAAATATTCTTTTTCTAAATCCTTCTTTCCGTTGATATATCCTGCAATAATGACCTTATCGAAAATAGCTTCGGGATAGTATTTTAAATATTTTTCGTTATCGGGTATTATAATATATTTTTTATAAGAAGGATGTTTTTTAGAATCATAAATTGCGTATTTAACCGTAAAATCAATATTATAAAAAAGATTAAAGTTTTCATATTTGGGAATATTTAAAGAAAATAAAAATACTAAAACCGCTATAAAAGGTTTTAAATCCGAACTCAAAAAAATTGCCGTATTGATAATTAAATAAGGTAAAAATATGCAAAAATATCTTTCAAATAATATAGGTTTTATAAAAATCGAAATTATTAAAGCGCTTAAAAATACAAAAACAATCGTCCCTGTTGTGTAATTTAATACATTTTTTTGTATGGAAGTTAATTTTTTATAAATAAAAATTGAAAATATTATCACAATAATAAAAAATAAAATATTTCCAAAATAAAAAACAATATGATTATTTATAATATCGGGCGAAGGGCTTTCTATCCAAGTGTTAAAGCTATTTGAAATTGAATTTTTATAATTTAAAAGAAAATACGGAATTACGGTAATAAATGAAATCAGATTGCTAATCAAAAATTTTATTTTATTTTTAAATAAAATTTCACCCAAAATAAAATTAAATATTACAAATAAAATGCAGTAATAGTGCGTGTTTAATAAAAAAATTGTTAAAATACAATAAAATAATAAATTTTTATTAGAAAAATTATTTTTTAATTTGAAAAATATAAATAAATTCCAAACAATTAATGCCATAGAAAGAATATATGAGCGCAATTCATTAGCCTGCAAAATCATAAAAATATTTATGGAAGCTAAAAACGAAGCAATGAGTGCGGTTTTTTTATCTAAAATTTTATCTGTTGCATAATAGATTGAATAAATACCCAAAATGCCGATAATTAAAGGTAAAAAACGAATGGAAATTAAACTTTTATTAAAAATCAAAAGCCAAATATTTGAAATTAAATAAAATAAAGGCGGATTGCCTGCATCGTTATAAATATTGCGTAAATTTAGACCGCTGCCGTTATCTGAAATAACACAATAGCTATAAAGTTCATCATTCCATAAAGGAATAAAATTTATATGGGATAATCTTAAAATAAAACCTAAGAATAAAATTAATGCTATATTTAATTTTAATTTGGGCTTATATTTTATAACATAAATTAATGTCAAAACATAAAATGCAATATAAAAATACCAATTGTAAAAAATACTTTCAAAATAAACAGCTATTTGCTTTATAAAAGATTTTTTATTATTTATTTTTAAATCGTTTGAAAAGCCCTTCATTCCTTGAAAAACTAAGGGATTGTTTATTTCAATATTTTTATTTGATAAAAATTCTATTTCTTTGTAATTCTTTTTGTAAAATAAATGATTCAAAGGCGATAGTTTATAAGAATATATGCCGTTTTCAAATTTCATTTTGTCGCAATTTTTATCAAAGCAGGTATATATTTCGCCTTTATTTTCGCTTTCTATATTAATAGCTATATTATTTAAGTCACTTTGAAAATAAAAAATATGAAAATAATGCCTGAAAATAAAAGTGCAGGTAGCTAAAGATATTATTATAAAAATAAACAAAAGTTTTCTATACATACATTTTTGCTAAATCTTCGATATGGTTTAATTTTCGAGCCAGAATATTTTTTTGAGCTTGAAAATTATCATATTTTATAATTCTATGTTCTACAAAAAATTTACCGGAATTATCTATTGTCATCTGCAAATATACGGGCATTTTATCTTCCGTCATGGATCGACCCACAGAACCTGCATTTATAACGGTTTTACCCGAATTCAAACTGTACCCGCAGGGTATATGTGTATGTCCGCATAAAATTACATCTGCACTTGAATTTTCCGTCATTTTTTCTACTTCGTCATTCGCCAAGGAAGGATATATGTTTTCATCCTGTTTTCTTGGTGAACCATGTACAAGTTCTATTTTTAATCCGTTTAGTTCTATTGATTTTTTCTCAGGTAAATTTCTTACAAAATCAATATATTTTTTATCTGTAATTTGAATATCGTTTTCCAGCGAATAACCCATACAGGGGAAAACTTCTTTTGTTTTTTTAATTAATTTATCATTACCCTGTGCAATCATTTTATCGGTGTTTCCTTGAATAATTATAAAATTATCATTATATTTTTCTTTTAATTCAAACATTTTTTCACAAATATAATTAGGGTCATATCCGCCTAAGATAATATCTCCAAGGCAGAATATTTTATCGGGAATGAATTTATTAATATCTTCCATAACACTTTCATACGCCAAAGGGTTTGCATGGATATCTGATATAACTGCAATTTTCATTATTTATTTTCTCCTTTTGAAATTAATTTAATACTCGGTGTAATGTTTGAATTATAAATATATATTCTTGGGTCGAAATATACATCCATTTTGAACTTTGTATTTATAGTGCTTGCAAAAATAACTGCTTTTTCATCTTTTTTTATATAGTATTCTTTTTTAAAATGTTCTTGTATTTTCCCGTTATTAGAATTTTGAATATGCCATTTTACATAATCAAGTTTTTCCGCTTCGGGATATTCTTTGACATATTCTATATAATCAGGAATAACCGCATGAATATTGTATCCTATTGAATGATAATATGGAGCTTCGTATTTAATTAAGTCTGCTAAATCATTAAGGGTGCAATATTCGCGCGGATTTAGCGGAGTTGTTACATTAAAAAATATTCCAAGCATAATAACAAAATAAATTGCCCTTATACTAAAGTACCATTTATTGAATTTTTCAATTTCTGCTAATAAAGAAATAACTGCGACTTCAACAATAAATAAAAGCCCGTATATATTCATTACTAATTTTGCATGTATTATCGGCTTAATAAATAAAGATATTAAACCTGCAAAAATTAAAACCGAAACAATGCTGTATATTGAATAAATAAAGAGGTTTTCTTTTTCCTTGTTTACTTTGATTTTTGGTATAAAACAAATTATTAAATTTAATAAAACAATAAAACATAAAAATATAAAAAGATTTTCGCTGTAAAAATATTGATTAATTATATTTTTAAAAATATCAGAACTTAATTTTGGTATCCAGCTGTTGAAATCGGGAGATATTGCTTTATTAAAGGAAATAAAAATATAAGGAATAATTGTCAATAAAGAAATAAAACTTGCAATTAAAAAAGGTTTTAATTTATTTTTATTTTCTACTAAATCAACAACCCCCCAAATTAAATTAGAAAAAAACAGTAAAATAAGGTAATAATTTGCATTTAATAAGGCTATGGAAGTAATTAAATATAAAATAAGATTTTTCTTATTTGTGGTTTTTAAATATTCAAATAAAATATAACAAGCTAATATTGATAAAAATATAGATAAAATATACCCTCTTGCTTCTTGAGAATAATAGATAAATATTGTATTTATACAAGCTAAAAAAGAGGCAAATAAACCAAGATTTTTGGAGATATTTTTAAATAAAAAATAACTCAAAGGAATAATTAAAACTCCAAAAAACATTGCTAAAAATCTTAATGTAAAAATATTATTTGAAAATATTTTTGTGAAAATAAATTCTAAAAGATAAAATAAAGGCGGGTTTCCCGCATCTTGAAAAACGGTTTTAAAACTCTTAAGCGCAACTGTTTTTGTATAAAGTTCATCTGTCCACAAAGGAAAATAAGTAATATCTTGTATTCTTATAATAAAACCGATAGCGCAAAGGAAAATTAAAGCATAGAGATATAATTTTTCATTAATTTTAAAATTAAAACAATCTTTATTGAAAACATATAAAAGATAAGCAACAAACAGCCAAAAATAAGGTATTATAAATATTTTCCAATTTGAAAATAAGGATAAGAATATTATCACAAAATGATTGATTGCACCCTTGTAGTTATTAATATCGGGTAAAATCAAGGTTTCATAATTTTTATTTTCATTGGTTTCTTCAAATGCAATAGAATAATTTTTCTTTTTAAATTTTGAAATATCTTCTTTTGCCCAGTAATGGTTTTTGTTTCCGACACTTAGAAATATCTTTTGGATTTCGGGGTTTTGAATTTCTTTTGAATATGCTATTTTTATATTTCTTACTATGAAATTGAAAAAATACCTGTCATTATAGTTAAATTTGTAGCTATATACATTTCTGAAATTATCGCTTAGAGGGGCTGTACAACAATCGTTAAAGCAAACCAACAGATTATCAATAGGAATTTTATTTTTTAATTCAAAGTTCAAAGAAACCGTTTCAAGGGTTTTGTTTAAATTTTGAATATTAAAATTATAAGGATATTTTAAAAAAGTAATTATAATTGAATAAAATGCAAATATCACCAAAAGCCAAAAGGCAGATAAAACAACTTTTTTATTTCTTTCCATTTTTAAATTCCAAAAATATTTTATGATATGATTTTATCATAATTTTAATAACGGGGTTAAAACGTAAAATATGGCAAAAGTTGAAAAAATAAAATTAAAAATAGGCAATGTTGAAATAGGTGCAGGTGCGCCGGTTTCGGTTCAATCTATGACAAATACAAAAACAGATGATGTTTATGCAACTTTAAAACAAATTGAAGAATTGGCTTCTATGGGTTGTGAAATAATAAGGGTTGCGGTTTTAAATAAAAATTGTGCAAAAGCACTCGGTGAAATTGTTAAAAATTCACCCATTCCTGTTGTTGCAGACATTCATTTTGATTATAGATTGGCTTTAATTGCAATGGAGGAAGGCATTAACGCCCTTAGAATTAACCCTGGCAATATTGGAAACATTGAACATACAAAACGCGTTGTTGAAATGGCAAAAAAAACAAAAACCCCTATAAGAATAGGGGTGAATGCAGGGTCATTAGAGCGTGATTTGTACGAAAATAAAGAAATGGCACTGTCTGATAAAATGGTTGAATCGGCCAACAGGCATATAAAAATTTTAGAAGATTTGGATTTTCATTTAATTAAGGTTTCTCTGAAATCATCAGATACCATGACAACAATTAATGCTTACAGAAAAATGTATGAAATAACTCCTTATCCTTTACATGTGGGTTTGACGGAATCGGGAACATTAAAATCCGGAATTGTGAAATCATCCGTTGCAATAGGGGCGTTATTATCGGAAGGAATAGGCGATACAATAAGAGTTTCATTGACAGAAAATCCTATTGAGGAAGTTAAACTTGCCTATGAAATTTTAAAAACTTTGAATTTAAAAAAGCGCGGTATAAATTTCATCTCATGTCCTACATGCGGAAGAACACAAATTGATTTAATAGGTTTGGCAAAAAAAGTTGAAGAAAGATTTTCAAATCTTGATATACCTATTACAATAGCAACAATGGGTTGTCCGGTTAACGGCCCGAAAGAAGCCGCATGTGCAGATTACGGTATTGCAGGGGCAATTGGTGAAGGTTATATTTTCAAAAAAGGTGAAATGATTAAAAAAGTTCCGCAGGAAAATTTGCTTGAGGAACTTGAAAATATCATCCGTTTAGACTTAAAAATCTCTTAATATTTTGTAAAATACAAAATATGATATATAATAAATAATAAATAGAATATAATTTTGGGAGCACCTAAATGAAAAAAATATTAGTATTATTCGGAATTATAGCTTTAAGCCATTTAAGCGTTATGGCGTTTTTATATGAAAATGAAACAACTGATGTTGAAGTACTTAGAGCCCAAGGCTATTCTGAAGCAACGCTTCAAGCTGCGGATTGGGCAAATTACAGAAATGGCGGAGTTAATACAAAATATGTAAGACATTATCAGCCAAAGAAAAGCAATTTTCTTGGCAGAGCATATCAAAAGGTAAAAGTATATTTTGACCCGATTCAAGATGACGGTTTGTATGGCGACAGAAGTATTGAATTTTCAAATACATGGCGCGGTTTAGACAATAAATATTCAAGCGATATGCAAAAAACAAACACTGTTGAAAATTTATAATTAAAATTTTATATTAATTTTATAAAAACTCTCAAGCAATTTGAGGGTTTTTATTATTAATAAAACATTGCAAAATATAACTGTATTAAGGGTATAAAATCCGATTTTATCAAAAACATAGATATTATATAAAATATCAAAGCCGAAAATAGGCACTAACAGTGCAGTTGCGATAATAAGCATTGAAAAAATCAGTCTGTATATATTTTTATTTTTGTAAATTCTAATCATAGAATATAAACACAGCATTAAACAAATGGCAATTATTAAAAAGCCTGGATTTAAGTCTTTTGTAAAAATTGAATTTAAAATATAAAAACATGTGTAAAATTGCCCTATACTAATTATATAGCCTGTCAGGTTCTTAGTTTTAAATGCGTTTATTGAAGCTAAAAATGCGCATAATAATACAAATACACATGAGCTTAATTGGCAGACTTCATTATACATACATAAAGAAATTATTTTATTAAATGCAACAGCCCCCGCAAAGGGTAAAAAACAGAACAATAAAACGGAATATGCAATATTAGAACGGCATTTTTTATCTATAGAATAATTAAATATCGGGAACAGCCCTATTTTTAAAAGCAAGCTCAGCGCCATACAAGATTGCACAATGCTTTTTTGTAAAACATCATCTACAAGATAATCCATTAAATAAAACATTACAAATAAAAATGTCGCACAAAAGCTGATTGTAATATATTCTAAACTATAAATACTGTTTGTTTTAAGACGCATTTTTGAAGCATATTTATAAATTAAAATAATTATCCCTTCAAGCAATATATATGTGAAAGTGAAATTATCGCTTGTTAATAATAGTCCTGTAAGCATTATAATTGCAATAAGTATAGAATTTATTGCAGGAACTCTGTATTTTGATTTTCTTGTAAATTTATAAGTTATTAAAATGAAAAATATTGCAAATATGTTGATAAATAACTTGAAAAATATAGTATTGTTATTAAATACTACAAGGTCATTTCTGATAGAAAAACTTTCCCCTTGAAATAAAAATGCGGTTAATATTATTGAATTTATGCAGAAAATGCTGCATGTTAAAATGTCGGACAATCGTTTCAGTTTTAAATTTTTCAGAATAAAAAATGAAATAATAAAATTTAAAACTATTCCCAAAATACATATTAATTCAACCGAAAAATATGATAATAACTCGCTTGGCATTAATTTTATATTTATATTTGCTATTATCTCATTCATCTACATATTCCCGACACTAACTATATTCATAAATTGGCTCATAATGTATTGAATACCAAGCCCTGATATTAAAAGCGCAAAAGATATTACGGATAATATGAATTTTTGCCTTTGTGAAATCATAAAAGATTTAAGAGGTCTTATTGGTTCAATTAAAATTTTTGAAATTACATTGAGTGCATTCAGACTCAACAAAAACATTGCAGCAAAAAGAATATAAGGTGCAAAAGTCATTATTAAACCTTGCATATCTATTAAAAATATATTTAAAAACGTATATATCGAAGCGCAAAAAGCAACACAGGGCGGAATGTGTGCAATATTTAAGAAAATTATAAAAATAAAAAACTTAATTAATCTGTCATTATGTGTAATTTTTTTAAGCATGGAAAATTTATCGGAGTGCATTTTCTTTTCTATGATATCGGAAAGTAAAAACCCCGCAGCGTATGTTAAAATTAACGATATTGAATAATAAATAAAAGATATAAAGCCGCTTTCATTGTACAAAAATAGTCCGAAAATACCTATTATTATGTTTGCGCACAGGCTTAATTTTAAAAATTCGTTAAGTCCCTTGCTTTTAAATTGGCTGAGTACAAAATAAACAAGATTTAATATCAAATACAGTGCAATAATGCTTTGAGATTTATAGAAATAATAGTTAAATAAAATAAATGTTTTTATTAATAAATCGCACCCTACTATTAAATATATTATTGTACTAAAGCCAAAAATATGGGAATTTTGCGCTTTCAGGTCGAAAGGTAAGAAGTTAAATAATCTGAATATTAAAATTAAAAAACCTAAAAACCCTATATTTACAATAAAATCATCAACCCTGTATTGATATTGTGCGATATTAGAAAAAGTTGCAGAAATATCATTTAATACAAAATATCTTAAAAGTCCGTAGCTGATTAGCGCAAAGGAGATAAATAAAATAATACAGTCATAGGAAAAAGTTTTTTCAGACCTATTTAAAATGTAATTTATCAAAAATGTTATAAATAAAATCAGAAATAAAATAAAAATATTATCTGCAATAACGGCCAAATTAACTGCTATAAGCAGAAGTACAGATAAGGGATAAAATAGTTTCTGCATGTTTCTAATACTGTTTTTGGAATTAAGATTAAACAAAAAAAGTACCAAATCGGCCAAAAATAAAAACATTCCGTTGATTTTATTATAGCAAAATTCAATTCCCGCTATGGAAATAATTTTGTCATCCATAAAAAACAAAGCCAGACAGGACAAAATAAATGCCAAAAAATAAATTATATGAGATATTTTTCTAAGAAAAATTATTCCGCTCATCAGCTCTGCATTTCTCCAAAATTACCGAATAACCCTATAAATATAGATAACAATGCAAAAAGCGCAAATATCATCATAATTCCTTTTATAATTGAAGGTATTTCTTTTTTCTGAATAAAGCGCATATAGTTGTAGCTTAAAACATCAATTAAATATAAAAAGAAATAAAAAATTTTCCTGATAATTTTTTTATCTAAAAATTCTGTTAAATATGCAATTTTAACAGGAGCTTTCTCGTATAAAGCTATAAAAAATCTTTCCTGAATAAAACCGTTATTAATATTAATAAGCCTTCTTTTGAAGGATAGTTTGTCTTTTAAAAATAAAATTGAAATTACCGTAAATAACAAAACATAAGACAATAAAAGAACAACATAAGACAATGTTTCATTATAAAAATACAAAAATATAAAAATTGTGTTTGCTATAGATAATAAATATCCGAAAATTATTTTAAAATGTTTTTCAAAAGGCAGTAAAAGCAGGATGAATAATACTGCTAAAAGCAAATATATTTTGCAATAAAAATAAGTATCATCAAATAAATCTAATTTTAAAAATAAAATAAGAGAATATAAAGGTGCAAAAACGCTGAATATTACCAAGTACAATAAAGAAGAAGCATTTGCTAAAAAACTGTATAAGCAGGAAAAAGGAAACACGCAAGCTCTTGAAAATAGTGCAATTGTGACAAGTATTGGTAAAATAATATATTCAAAATCGCTGTTTCCGATAATATAGCTTGCAACTAGTTTTAAATCCGAAAAATTAATAAAATACGAATAATTATCTAAAATTATTGCATATTTAACAAAAATAAACACTGCCAACAACAGACAAAAGTCGCCCGTTAAAAAAATAGAATAAAATCTGTTTGAATTGTAATCCGAATTTGTTTTAAAAATATCAAAATATGAAAAAATATAGACCAATATGCCTGAAATTATCCAAAAAACCAAAGAAGAAACAAGGTTTTGACTTAATATAAAAAGATAAGTTACAGACATCAAAAGCGAAAGAAAAACGTTAAACCTTAGGCGCGTAAACATAAATTGCTTTTTATGTTTAAAAAACAAAAAGCTGAAAACACACAAAAATATAAAAATAGTATTGGCAATTATTAAAAATATATTAGTTATGTCGGGTTTTAAAATTTGATTAATTGCGGATACTAAAAAAGCACCCACAGCGCAGAATATAAGCCCGTAATCAAGAATCGGTTTTTTTACATAGGAAAGATTTAATCTTTTTAAAATTAAAAACAAAGAAAAGATAAAAGGCGAAAACAAAATTATTAAAAATAAAATATTGTTCATACTTTTCCTTCTACCCTTACCAATAAGACAATTATACTATAACTTTTTTATAAAGAAATAAAATTTTAATTTATTTTAAAACACTTTCATAATAAAATTAAAGAAAACTATTAAGGAGTAATTTTTATTATGAAAATGTCAAGGCTTTTTGTTGAAACTAAAAGAGAATTCCCGAATGACGCTGAAGCTGTATCGCATAAATTGCTGGTAAGAGCAGGTTTTATAAAGAAATTGACAAACGGTATTTATACATATATGCCTTTGGCAAAACGAGTTTTATCTAAAATTTCCGATATAGTAAGGGAAGAAATGAATAAATCGGGTGCGCAAGAACTTTTAATGCCTTTTGTGCAGCCAGCTGAAGTTTGGCAAAAGTCGGGCAGATGGCAGGTGTACGGTAAAGAGCTTTTAAGATGTAAAGACAGACACGATAACGATATGTGTCTTGCCCCAACCCATGAAGAAGTTATAACTTCCGTAGTATCCGATACCGTTCATTCATATAAAGATTTGCCGTTAAATGTCTATCAAATTGCAACAAAATTCAGAGATGAAATCAGAGCTCGTTTCGGACTTTTAAGAGGCAGGGAATTTATTATGAAAGATGCCTATTCGTTTCATACTTCTCAGGAAGATTTAGAGCGCGAATATAAAGTAATGGCGCAAACTTATACCAATATCTTTAAAAGGTGCGGATTGGAAACTAAAGTCGTTCAATCTGATTCCGGTGCAATAGGCGGTGCTGTTTCGCATGAATATATGGTTTTAACGGATACTGCAGTGGGCGAAAATGACGTTTTTTATTGTGAACATTGCGATTACAGTGCAAATTCAAACCATGCAATTTCAATATTACCGGAAGAAATAACAGATGGTGCTAAATACGGCTACACAAAAGAAGAAATAGTTGATACGCCAAATACAAAGACCATTGAAGAACTTGCAAAATTTTTAAAAGTTAATGCAAATTGTATTTTAAAGGCTGTAGCTTATATTTATGATTCAAAACCGGCTATTGTTATGATTAGAGGCGATAAAGAAGTTGAAGAAACAAAATTAATGAATGCCTTAAATGCACTTGAAATCCGTCCCATGGAAGATAGCGAAGTTAGGGATTTGCTTGGCTTTGAACCGGGTTTCATATCTTATAAAAATGTTGATACAAATAAAGTAAAAGTTTTGTTTGATAATACCACAAAAGGTATGAAAAACTTCGTTGTGGGCGGTGTCGGTTCTGATAAACATCTTGTCGGCGCTAATTTAGAAGAAAATATTAAAGACTTTGTCGATATATCGCTTGTAAAAGAAGGAGAATATTGTCCTATTTGCCATAAGCCCTTAAAAGTTACAAGAGGTATAGAAGTGGGAAATATTTTCCAGCTTGGTACAAAATATTCTGCACCTATGAATGCCTGCTATACAGATGAGCAAGGGCAATTAAAACCGTTTATTATGGGCTGTTACGGCATAGGTGTTTCCCGTACAATGGCGGCAGCTATTGAAAAATACCATGATGAATTCGGTATAATTTGGCCAATGGCAATTGCGCCATATCAGGTTGACATAGTTCCCGTTAATATTGATGATGAAATGCAGTCGAAAACCGCTTATGAAATTTATGAAGAATTGACTAAACAAGGAATAGAAGTTATTATTGATGATAGAATTGACAGGGCAGGGGTCAAATTTAAAGATTCCGAGCTTATCGGTTTCCCGATAAGAATTACTGTCGGTAAGACAATATCCGAAGGGCTTGTTGAATATAAAACAAGATTAACGGGCGATATGGTTAAATTATCAGTAAAAGATGCCATCAATAAAGCAATAGAAGATGTCAAAAAATCCTCTTAAAATAAAAGTTGCATATTTGTATCCTGACTTTTTGCAAGGCTTATGCGATAAGGCTAATCTTGACATCTTCAAATTAAGGGCAAACGAAAGAAATATTGATGTTGAAATTGAAGAAATTAAAAATAATGATAGAATTAATTCTTCAAGATATGACTTTTACTATATTTCAGGTTCTAACTTAGAAGCACTTGATACTTGTAATAAACTTTTAAAAAATAATTATTCGCAGCTGCAAATTGCGCTGGAATCAAATATTCCCATGCTTGCAATAAATTGCGGATATATACTGTTCGGCAAAAACTATCAGCTCAATAATTCGCCTATGTATAATGCACTCGGTGTTTTTTCATCTTCCACCACAGTAGTGCAAAATCCGATTTATTCTAAAGTTATAGGTACATGCGGTTTTTTAAAAAAATATAAACAAATTGTAGGTTTTATTCATTGCTACACTCAAACAACGCTTGAAGAAGATACAAAGCCTTTTATAACATTAAAAAAAGATAAAACGGAAGGCGCGGTGTATAAAAATGCAATAGGTACATATATTACAAGTCCGATACTTGCGCATAATCCTTATTTTTGTGATTATTTAATAGCAAATTGTCTGAGAACAAGGTATAAATGCATAATTCCTTTGGCTAAACTTTGTGATGACATTGAATGGTACGCTCATAACTATCTTCTTGAGGCAAAATAATTTCTGGTATAAAATAAAACTATGGGAATAATTTTAGCAATTGATATAGGCAACACTCACGCGTCAATCGGTATTTATGATGGAAATAAATTGGTTGATACATTTAGAATTTCATCCGATATCAAAAGAACAGTGGATGAATACGGCATATTGATTTGCGGATTTTTAAACCATAAAAATTTGAAAATAGAAGGTGCAATAATTTCTTCCGTTGTACCAAAGTTGGGTGAAACGTACAAAGAGGCTTTGAATAAATACCTTAAAATTAAAGCGGTAAATTTATCTTATAAATCAAAAATGCCTGTTAATTTAAAATTAGATAATAATAAAGAAATAGGTGCAGATAGAATTGCAAACGCAACCGCGGTTGTAAAAAAATATTCCCTGCCCGCAATAGTAATAGATTTCGGTACTGCAACAACATTTGATATTGTAGATGAAAATTCTGATTTTATCGGGGGTATTATCGCTCCGGGGCTTGAAATTCAAGCAAGAGCTTTATCGCAATTTACTTCAAAATTGCCTAAAATTAAAATAGAACCGGCCAAATCTGCAATAGCAAAAGATACAATTTCTGCTATGCTGTCAGGAATTGTGTTGGGGCATAAATGTATGATTGAAGGAATGATTAAAAACTGCGAAAAAGAACTTAATGCAAAAGCAACAATTGTTGCAACGGGCGGTTATTCCGATATACTTTTTGAAAACAGCGTTATTGATTATATAGATAAAGATTTGACTTTGCTTGGTTTAAAAGAATTATATTATTTGAATAAGGATTAAAAAATGATTACTAAAGAAAAACTTGTCTTGAGAATTAAAAAACTTGATAATTTTGTTTCCATGCCTGAATATAAAACCCAAGGTGCTTCTGCAATGGATTTAGTTGCGGCAATTGATAATGATATAATTATTCCTTCGGGTGAAATCAGAATGATTCCGACCGGAATAGCAATAGAATTACCCCACAATACAGAAGCTCAAGTGCGTTCACGCTCCGGACTTGCAATAAAATCGGGAATTGCCGTAGTTAATGGTGTAGGTACAATTGATGAAGACTATAGAGGCGAAATTTGTGTCGGTTTAATTAATCATTCCAAAGTGGATTTTAAAATTCAAAGGGGCGACAGAATTGCACAAATGGCAATTATGGAAGTATTGAAGCCTGAAATAATTACAAAAGATGAATTATCTGAAACAACACGTTCTACAGGCGGATTTGGTTCTACGGGAATTAAATAATATATGTACGGATTTGGTTTTGAGCTGGATGATTTTCAAAAAGAAGCTATAGAGCACATTCAAAATGGTTCTAGCGTTGTTGTGTGCGCTCCGACAGGTGCAGGTAAAACTTGTATTGCTCAAAGCGCAATCCACCTTGCAATTGAACAAGGTAAAAGAATATTTTATACAACACCTTTAAAGGCTTTATCCAATCAGAAATATAATGATTTTAAAGAACTGTACGGCGAAGAATATACGGGACTTTTAACCGGTGATACCTCCATAAACAGAAATGCCCAGATTGTTATAATGACAACCGAAGTATTTAGGAATATGCTCTATGGTACAACTTTTGGCTCTGTTAAAGATAATTTGAAAGACGTGGGTTATGTTGTACTGGATGAAGTCCATTATATGAATGATGAAGATAGGGGTACTGTTTGGGAAGAAAGCATTATATACTGCCCGACAAATATACAAATAATTGCCCTGTCTGCTACGGTTAAAAATTCCCGCCAATTAACAGATTGGATTAATACGGTTCATGCCAGAACGGAACTTGTCTATACGGATTTTCGCCCTGTTCCTTTGAGGTTTTTTTACTATGATTCATCAAAACCTAATACGATTTTGCCTTTATTAACACCCGAAGGAAACTTAAATAAAAAAATAAGGCCCGAGAGCAAATATAAGTACTTTAATAAAAAAGAAAAGCCTAAAAACCCTACAACCAATATAATTGAAGTATTAAAAGAAAAAGACATGCTTCCTTGCATATATTTTACTTTTTCAAGAAAAAAATGCGACGAGCAGGCAAGAAAATGCCTTAAATTGGAATTGTTGGATAAGGATGAACAAACAGAGTTAAACAGAATTGTAGATGAATTTATAAAAGATAATCCCTATCTTGAAAACAATCCACAGCTCGATTTAATAAAATGCGGTATAGCATCTCACCATGCAGGCTTATTGCCGGGATGGAAGGCGTTAGTTGAAAAATTATTTCAAAAAGGGCTTATAAAAGCTGTTTTTGCGACAGAAACGCTTGCTGCAGGTATAAACATGCCTGCTCGTACTACCGTTATAAGTTCAATATCAAAAAGAACCGATTCGGGCCACAGAATTTTAACTTCTAATGAATTTTTGCAAATGTCCGGCAGGGCAGGGCGCAGAGGCATGGACACAATAGGCTATGTCGTTGTTGTGGGTACACCGTTTCAAACTCCTGATGAAGTGGCGCGTCTTGCAACATCAACCTCGAATCCGCTGGAAAGCAAATTCTCACCAAGTTATTCCATGGTTTTAAATTTACTGCAAAGATTTTCGATAGAAGAAGCCCGCGAATTAATATTTAAAACCTTCGGGTATTTTTCTTCAACCGACAGGTTGACCCCTCTTTTAAATGCAAAAGAAAAAAAACAGGAAGAAATAAAAAATGCGCATGATTTTACCTGTCAACATAACTTGAGTGATGAAGATTTTGATGAATATAATAAGTTGAAAAATTTGTTTGTTCAATCACGCACACTTTATAAAACCCTGAAACGTCAGGCAAAAGGCAAATACAAAGACCCCAATTGCGCTCCTGAGGTTATTGAATATAATCAAAAATCACGCGAATTAAGGCAAAAAGTAGAACGCTACGGTTGTCATACCTGCAAAATTTATAAAAAACATAAAAAATGCCTTGAATTAATAAAACGCTATGAAAAAGAATTGAAAAAATTAAATAAAGAAATTGATTTTCAAAAAGATGTCTATTGGCAAAAGTTTTTAGCTCATAAGTCAATTCTTGAGCATACAAAAAATCTGAAAGACAATTACCCGACAGAACGCGGCCAAATTACCATGGCCTTAAGGTGTGAAAATGAATTATATTTATCGGAAATTGTTTTATCCGGATTATTGGATAACTTAAATGTTGTAGAATTGTCTTCTGTGATTTGCGCTTTGATTTCGGAAGAAGTCAGAAATAACGATGAAGAAATCGCACGTCCGCCTTCAAAAAGCGTTAGGAAAGTATTAAACCAAATTAAAGATATAAGAAGAAAAATATTCCTTTTAGAACGTGATGAGTCAATAGAAAATCCAATGTATATAAATACTTTCTACTGTTATTTTATTGAATATTGGATTGGCGCAAACTTAAACCCCGAAAACAATAATATTGAAACTTGGGAAAATATGTTTGCAGATACTTCCGTTTCTCAAGGAGATGTTGTAAGAACATTTAAACGAACAATTGATATTTTAAGACAATTAACAACGCTGGATAATATATCTGACAATATCAGGCAAAACGCTAAAGAAGCAATCAGGATAATTAATATTGAACCTGTAAATGCAGATTAAATGCAGTATTGTTCAATAGCTTTTGAAAGAATTTGCCCTTTTGTAGGTTTTTGAGGTTTGCCGTTAGGACTGTTTTTTAATGCTTCCTGTGCAACTCGTTTCATATCTTGCGTTCTGATTTTTTCAAGCTGGTTGCAAACTTCACCTGCTTTATAAATATCGTCAAAACTTGTTTGGAAGCCATTCATTTCAGACATTGCCAGTGCAACATCACTTGCAAAATTTGTAAATTCTTTTATAACCGTTACATCTTCCGCATCAACGCCTACCGGTAAATACATTTTATAATCGTTAATTTCGGCCGTACTTTCTTCAACCTTTTTGTAATGTCCGCCTTCACGACAAATTATATATCTTCCGTATTTTGGAATAATGTGGTATGTTTCATTTTTGCTTTGCTCGCGCAAAAAATTTGTAAATCTGTTTAATTCGGAATCCTTATTTTTGGCAAATTCGTTAGAAGTAAGATATTGCTTTGCAGCAAGTTCATGGACTTTGCCAAAGGAAGGTGCTGATTTTTTCATTGACGGACGATAGTTATTATAACCAACGGGTTGAATATTCATGGTTGCTCCTTGAATTTTAATATGCCAATACAAAACACCTGAAAAAAATAAATTGCTAATCAGTCAATAAATCTCGCACATTTTCTTGTAAATTATTGTAAACATCAATTGTAACAGGGCAAATATAGAGTTTTCTATTAACAAGGCTTTTGATTGTTTCGCTGTAACACTTTAATAAAGCTGTATCAAGCCCCTTTATACCTGAATTATCCTGAATATAGCCGTATAACACCTTACTGTATTCAAAATCACGCGTATTCGGCTCAATTTTATCCGCAAGAAAAATTATTTTATCAAATAAAGTCATATCTAATGAACCGATAGTATGCCTTCTTATTGCATTTAAAATAACTTTATCATCAATTTCAAATTCTTTTTTTGCAATATAAGGCCCTGCAATTGCATGATAGACTTTCGGGTTTTTTAATTCACAACTTAAAAACCCTTCTTTTATTTCATTTTTTATTAAATCAAGCAGGGTATCGTTATTCATATTTTTTGCACAATCATGTACGAGCCCCGCCAGATAGGCTTTTTTACTATCTAAATCATAATACTTTGCAAGTTCATAAGCACTTTGAGCGCAACCTAAAGAATGAGAGTATCTTTCAGAAGAAAGATTTTTCTTTAGCCAATCCTTTATATAATCTATGTTTTTCAATGTAGTTTTTTACCTCTGTAGTAGTTAGACCTGTAATATCTTGATTGTTTTCAAGAAGTTTTCTTATCATGCTTGATGATATATCAAGAAAATCTATATCTAATACTTCAAAATGATAGCCTTTTTTCTTGAAGTATTCAAAAACCCCTTTGCCAATTACTTGCCCGTTTCGGAACTTTCTTGGTATAACAATAAAATTAATTAATTCTTTTAAAATTTCAGGCTCTCTCCAGCTTTCTAATTTGAAAAACTGGTCATACCCGATTATAAAATTAATTCTTTCTTTTTTTTCTTCGTATAGTTTTTGAATGGTTCTATAGGTATAGCTCGGCACTTGCAGTTTGTGCTCTATATCGCTTGTACAGTCTTCTCCGACAGCCAATTTTACCATTTCAAGCCTTTTTTGATAAGAAATTAAGCCCTCTATTTTGTGAGGAGGCATAAAGGAAGGAACAAAAATAACCCTATCAAAACCCGCAAGCTCCTTAACTCTCCTCGCAATTTCAATATGACCAAGATGAACAGGATTAAATGTTCCAAAGAAATAGCAATCCATGACTTTATTATACAATAATTTTATTTATATTAAAATAGTATAGCTATGTATAGTTTTGATTCTTTAACATTAAAATATTTTTTTCAGGAAAATAAAGATTTTATACAAGGTGCAATTGTACAGAAAATACAACAGCCTTCAAGACGCGAAATAATTTTGAATATCAGAAATTTGGAAAAATCTCAAAATAAAAAATTATACATAAATATAGACCCTAAATATCCGCATATTTGTTTTATTGATGACAAGACCCAAGATTTAAGAAATATAGAAATCCCGTCTGCCCCGCCTATGTTTTGCATGCAGTTAAGAAAATATTTATCAGGTTCAAAAATTAAAGATTTTAAGCAAATCGAGTATGACAGAATTTTAGAATTTTATTTTGATTATATGGATGAAATAGGCTCTTTGACGCGCATTTGTCTTACGGCAGAATTTATGGGCAAATATTCAAACATAATTTTATATAATGCGCAAAACAAAGAAATTATAGGCTGCTGTCATAACGTTTCAAGTGATAAAAGCCAAATAAGAGAACTTTACGGCGGAATAAAATATATCTATCCGCCTTTAGCTGAAAAGCTGGATATTCTAAAAATAAGTTATGCAACATTTTGCCAATTTAAAGATATTAAAGAAATATCTGATAATTTTTATTATTTGCACTTTGCACTTTTAGAAAAAATTAAAAAAGATAATAAATTGGACTTTCAATTTTTGCAAGAAGTGGTTTCGCTTCGCAATCCCCAATATATTTGCGAATTTTGGGGCGGGGAAAATATTAATAATGCAATAGATAAATATTTTTCAAATGAAATTTTTAAACAGATTTTAAGTTCCAAAAAAACGAAATTAAAAAAAATAGTATCTCCGGAAATTAAAAAGTGTGAAAAAATAATCAGCCAACAGCCTGATGATGACAAGGCCTTTAGATACAAACGAAAAGCTGATACAATAATGGCTAATTTATATACAAAGCAAAATATTGATTTCGAGCTTGATGATAACTTATCTTTAGAAGAAAACGCACAAAAGCTCTACACTTTATACAAAAAGGCCCGCACTGCGCAAGAATACGCTAAAAAGCGTGTTCAAGAAGCAAAAAACGGACTTTTATATTATAATTCTATTTTATTTGATATTGAAAATTCTTCAAATTATACCGAATTAAATGAAATTGAAACAGAACTTAAAACAGAAAATAAAAAAGCCTCTAAAACGCCTCAAATCAACAAAATAATATACAAAGGCTATGAGATTTATATAGGTAAAAATAATAAACAAAATGATTATCTTATCTCTAAAATTGCTCAAAATGAAGATTTATGGTTTCATGGGCTAAATTATCCTTCGGCGCATATTATTTTAAAAGTGCCCAACAACAAAAAAGAACCCTCCGGGGAAATAATTGAATTTTGTGCAAAATTAACAAAAGATAATTCAAAAGCGCGTACAGGCGGTAAAGCGTCAATTATTATGACAAAAAGAAAAAATCTTAAAAAACCGCCAAATACTTATCCGGGGTATGTTACATATAAAAATGAAACAGAAATAATCATTTAAAAATTTTTATAATATAATAATGTTAAACAGAACAAAAAGGAATTAAACATGCAGGTTTCACATGAATGGCTAAATGAATTCGTAGATTTAGAAGGTATTACGCCCGAAGAAGTTGCTCATAACTTAACTATGTCAGGGCTTGAGGTTGAAGAAATTGAATATAAAAAACCTCAATTTACAAATATCAGAACTGCAAAAATCATAAAAATAGATAATCACCCGAATGCGGATAAACTCCACCTTGTAACGCTGGATATTGCAGGTATTGAAAAATGTGTTGTCTGCGGGGCGCAAAATATTGAAATAGGGCAAATTATTCCCTATGCTTCAGTAGGTTCAAAGGTTTTAGACAGAAAAACCGGTGAACAATTTGAATTAACTCCTGCCGTTATCCGAGGTGTAGAATCTCGGGGAATGCTTTGTTCGCAAGATGAGCTCGGATTATCCGGCATGCAGGAAGAAGACGGCATTTTGATTTTAAACAGATTGTTTGATAATGTTGAATTAAATCAGCCTCTTGAAAAAGTTTTAAATTTATCTGATGAAATAATTTACCATGTAGCACCCACTGCAAACAGGGGTGATGAAATGTCTGTTATAGGTATTGCAAGGGAATTAAGCGCATTATTTAACCGTAAAATGAACTTTAAAAAACCTGAAATAGAAAATAAACCCTGCGATTTTAAAGTTGAAATAATAGATGATGAAACTTGTAAATATTATAGTGTTGCTGTTTTGAAAAACCTTACAATTAAACCTTCTCCGGATTTTATACAAAGAAGAGTAATTGCAGGCGGCATGCGCCCGATTAATAATATTGTAGATATTACAAACTACGTTATGCTTGAATACGGAACTCCTCAGCATGCGTTTGATTATGACAAATTGCAAAATTATTTATGTGTAAGATATGCGCATGAAGGTGAAAAATTAATTACAATTGATGAAACAGAGCGTAAATTAACCGATAAATCAGTTGTTATTGCTACAAAAGACGTGCCTGTTTGTGCGGCAGGTGTATTTGGCGGTTTAAATTCTGAAATCGACTCCAATACAAAAAATATTGCACTTGAAGGTGCATATTTTACATCCCATACAAACAGAAAATCCGCCCGTTCAATCGGCTATCATTCAGACGCTTCAAGCCGATATGAAAGAGGAATAGATATTGAAATGGTTAATTGTGCAATAAACCATTCTATCGAACTATTACAAAAATATGCAAACGCAGAATTCATAGGGATTTCAAAATGCGGGTGCGATAAACTTGAAGATATTGAAATAACTCTCAGAAATTCTGAAATCAAAAGAATTATGGGGGTTGAAATTCCGCAGTCACGTTCTGTTGAAATATTGGAAAATCTTGGGTTTGAGCTTTTAGGCAAAAATGAAACCGCAGCAAAATTCAAAGTTCCAAGCTGGCGTTATGATGATGTCAAAAGAGAAATTGACCTAATTGAAGAAGTTACAAGGATAGACGGTTTTGACAAAGTATCTCCTTCTATTCCGAATATATCTCAAGGGTGTGACATAAGCCTTGATACAAGAATTGTTAAAACAATTAATCAGACTATGCTGAGTTATGGTTTTGATGAAATAATTACAAGCTCTTTAATAGGCAAAAATCTTTGTAATCAATTTTTAGAACCTATTGATGAAACTTGTGCAATTAAGGTCAAAAATCCGCATTCTGAAGATTTCGCAATTTTAAGGCAAACGCTTTATCCTAACTTGCTTGAAGTTGTTAAAAATAATTTTGATAATTCTCAAAAAAACTTCAGATTATATGAAATAGGGAAAACTTATATCCAAAAATCTGCCCCTGATGAAGATAATTCAGGTGCATTGGAAACAAGAAAACTTTCAGGATGTATTTTTGGCTCTGTAAATAATTCTTTAATTAATTCGGATAATAACGACTTTTTCACCCTGAAAGGTGTTTTGGAATCTTTATTTGAAAAATTAAACTTAACAAAAAGAATAGTATATAGCGCATTTTCTGAAAATGATGCACAAAATTATCAGTATCTTCATCCTGCGCAATCTGCCACAATTTCAATTTTAGGAAAAAATAAAAATGTAATAGGCTATATTGGCAGATTACATCCGGTTTTAGCCGATAAATTAAAGTTCAACCAAAACCTCTACATCTTTGAAATTAATTTGGAAGATGTGATTGAAGCAGTTAATTTAACCACCGTTAAATACAAAAAACTTCCGCAAACAAGTCCTATTCAGCGCGATATTGCGTTTATAGCACCGAAAGAAGTAACAAATGAAGATATTAATAAAGTGATTAAAAAATCGGCAGATAAAAACATATTTAAGTCTTCTCGAATTTTCGATATTTATGAAGGTGAAAATATTGAAGAAGGTAAAAAATCTTTTGCATACAGAATTACTCTGCAGGATGAAAACAAAACGCTTACCGATGAAATAATACAGGCAGAAATAAACAAAATTAAATCGGGACTTGAAAAAAATATCATAGGTTTAATATTAAGATAAATAAAAAAGGGGCTTAAAAATAAGCCCCTTAAAAGATTATCATAAATCTATTTTATATTATGTTTTCTTTTATATTCGATTGAATCTTGATAAAAGTTTGTTTTTGGCTTTTGTGCTTCTTCTTCCTTGAGTAGTTTTTCGTAGTCAATCTTTGCGGCGGCAGCAGCTTTTAACTTTTGTTGTTGTTCAATTTTTGCTTGTGCGGCACGTTTTTGACCGCGTATTGTACCGTCATATATGATATGCCTGCCGGTAGAATCATAAATTGTTCTGGCGCTTACCCAAGAACCTGTAGTTAGTAAAACCAATAACGTTAAAGCTAATATTTTTTTCATATTTTACCCCTAACCTTTTTCTTTTATTATACATTTTTAAAACCCAAGCGCCAAAAAAATTGTTTAAAATTTTTGTTTTTTGTTACATTATTGTAACATTCAAGAGCTCTTTGTTGTGTTATCATTGAAAAAGAGAGGAGCAGGAAAATGACAGAAAAATATAACAGATGTTACAACTTCTCAGCCGGCCCCGCTGTTTTACCGGTTGAAGTATTAGAAATTGCGCGTGATGAAATGCTTAATTATAAACATTCAGGCATGTCTGTAATGGAAATGTCGCATAGGTCTAAAACTTATGACGAAATTATTAAAACCGCAGAAGCTGATTTAAGGGAATTGATGAATATACCTGATAATTATAAGGTTTTATTTTTACAAGGCGGTGACCATTTGCAGTTTTCCATGGTTCCGATTAACTTATTGAAAAACGGTGTTGCCGATTATATTGTTACGGGTCAATGGGCTAAAAAGGCTTATGTGGAAGCTCAAAAATACGGCAAGATTAATAAAATTGCAACAAGTGAAGATAAAACATTTTCATACATCCCTGATTGCAGTAATTTAGATATTTCGCCAGATGCTGATTATGTTTATATTTGCGAAAATAACACAATTTATGGTACAAAATTCCATACATTGCCTGATACAAAAGGTAAAGATTTGGTTGCAGATATGTCATCTTGCTTTTTATCAGAACCTGTTGATGTTTCAAAATACGCTCTAATCCATGCGGGTGTTCAAAAAAATGTCGGCCCTGCAGGGGTTCAAATTGTAATAATCAGAGAAGATTTAATAAGAGAAGATTTGCCTGAATGGTGTCCTACAATGCTGAAATATAAAACGCATGCGGATAATGACAGCTTATATAATACTCCGCCTGCTTACGGTATTTATGTTTGCGGTTTAGTCTTTAAATGGCTTAAGAAAATGGGTGGATTATCCAAAATGAAAGAACTGAACGAAAAGAAAGCTAAATTGTTGTACGATTTTCTTGATAGTTCAAAATTATTTAAAGGCACTGTTGAAAAATCATCTCGTTCATTAATGAATGTGCCTTTTGTTACGGGCAGTGAAGAACTTGATAAGAAATTTATTGAAGAAGCCAAAAAAGAAGGACTTTTACAATTAAAAGGCCATAGGACAGTTGGCGGAATGAGAGCTTCAATATACAACGCTATGCCTATTGAGGGTGTTCAAAAATTAGTTGATTTTATGAAAAAATTTGAAAGTGAAAATTTGAACTAAACCCCCTCTAAGTTATAAAAAATAAACAGGAAGTTTTTTCTTCCTGTTTATTTTTTGTTTATAATCAGCCTTGGTGCATTTGCATAGTTACAAGGCTATATGTATCATTTTCATTCTTTTTATAATTTCTTATGATTTGTGCATTATCCGATACATTTACAACTTGTACCGTTTTTGTTTTTGCGTTTGGAATAAACTTCGTATAAGAGTTTTGGTTGTATGGGTTTTGTACTCTTATTTCCTTGATTGTGCCGTCTGCATTGAATTCTATTTGCTGTTCATTACCATATCCCATACTGCAGCTTATATAATCGCCGTTTGCGTTATCGCGTCTTATTTGCATTACACTGCTAAAACTTGCATACATATATGTTGATGTACCGTCATTATTATCGGTAATTTCGGGCCGGGACGCTATAAAGGCATTTTTTGTTAATATATCAATTGCTCTTTTCGGGTTTCTTTCAAAACCTGCGTTTAATGCCTGCTGAAATGAGTAGTTTGAAACTTTATTTATCATATTGAAAATATTTTTTAATTCGGGATATTTTTCCTGCCTCATTATTTTGCCCTGCATAGAAAAATCAGGCATTTCACTTGTTGCTTCATTCAGTATGGAAGCAAGTAAAAGCGCGTCTTGCGTATCTTGGTCATCTGCATCAAACATTGAAATATTTTCATTTAAAGCACTTGAAAATTGTTCCATTTGTTCATTCAAGCTGTCAAATGTTTTTAGGTAATCTTCGAGGTCATATTGTACAAAGGAAGGTATTTTTGATAATTTATCCTGCGGAATTCTTTCATATTCTGCTTTTGTAGTCATTTCAAGCACTTCAACACTTGTGTTTACGGCACTTCTTATGATATCTGATTCGGAACCCGATTCTAATAATTCCATTTCTTCTGTAAAATCTTTATCTTTTATAGCGTCGCTTTTCATTGCGCTATCTATAAGTGCGCCATAGTAATATTCAGGCGGCATATAATATTCTGGGTCGTTTTTTTGATTACTTACCGGATTATCGGCATTTCCTTTAAAATTGATTTTATTTTGATTTTTAATTGCATTATTTTGATTAAAAGCAGATATTTTTGAAACAAGCATATAAAACCTTTCTTAACTTTCCTGTAATGCCATAAAACAACTCAATGTTAAAAATTGCCTATAAAAAATAAATTGATGATATAATATAGAAAAATGAGGAGATTTTTATGAATAGACGCGATTTTTTAGTTAATACAACACTTGTTGCCGGTGCAGGAGCGTTTCTTGCAGGGTGCGGTAAGGAAGAAATTATTCAAAAAGAAGGTTCTGTTGCAAAACGTAAGTTTAAAGACATGGAAATCCCGCTTCTTGGCTTTGGGTGTATGCGCCTGCCTATGAAATCCGAAAAAGAAATTGATATGGTTGAATTAGATAAAATGGTTGAATATTGTATGAACCATGGGGCTAATTATTTTGATACTGCTTATATGTACGTCAATTCTCAATCTGAAATTGCTATGGGCAAAACTTTGAAAAAATATCCTCGCGAAAGTTATATATTGGCTGATAAATCCCCGATTTATAAAATGAAAAATGAAGCAGATGTTAGAAAAATTTTCAATGAACAACTGAAAAAGTGCGGCTGTGATTATTTTGATTTTTATATGGCGCATAATATTAATAAAAATACTTACGATACATATAAATCAACTAATATGCACAAACAGCTTTTAGAACTTAAAAAAGAAGGCAAAATTAAATATGTCGGATTTTCTTTCCATGGCACGCCTTAAATTTTAAAAGAAGTTGTCCAAGAAGGCGACTGGGATTTTTGCCAATTGCAGGTTAACTATCTAGATTGGGATGTGGTTAAAGGTAAGGAACAATATGAAATTGCACAAAGCGCGGGTATTCCTGTTACGGTTATGGAACCGCTTAGAGGAGGCGGGCTCGTAAACCTTTCAGATAAAGCATTACAAGAATTAAAAGCAAATTATCCCGATACTACACCTGCAGAGTTCGGGCTTCGCTGGGCCGCAAGTTTAGATAACGTTGTAACCGTATTATCGGGTATGAGTAATCTTGAACAGGTCAGACAAAACATTAAAACTTTTGAAAATTATAAAGATATGACAAAAGAAGAAAAAGAAGTTGCAAATAAAATTGCAAAAATTATTCAATCTCAAGGTGAAATTAACTGTACAGCTTGCAAATATTGCCTTGAAGTTTGCCCTAAAAATATAAATATACCTGCAATTTTCTCTTTGTATAATCAATATAAAGTTGTAAAAAATAAAATGATGTTTACAATATATTATGAAAGTTTGGCTGAAGAAGAAAGGGCAAATGCCTGCATAAAATGCGGTTTATGCAGTAAAAACTGTCCTCAGAGCCTTCAAATACCTGAACTTTTAGAAAAAATCGAAAAAGAATATAAAAAGGCAAAAGAAGAATAAATGAAATATAAAATCAGATTAACAATAGCAGGGATAGTTTTATTGGCTTCAATATGTGCGGTATTGGGGTTTTATCCTGTGCATTTTTTAAACATTGAATTCAGTCCGATTTTACAGAAAACAATTACTAATTATACGGTTTTTTCATTAATAATATTGGTTTTACTTGTTTTATTTACAATATTTTTCGGAAGATTTTACTGTTCAATTCTTTGTCCTTTTGGAATTTTACAGGAATTTGTTAATTTGATATTTAATAAAATTAAGGGTAAAAAATTGCCCGCTCTTGAATATATTGAACCAAAACCCGTCAAATATTTTATTTTAAGCCTGTGCTTCGGTGCGCTAATCGGGGGAAGTGCGGTAATAATAAGGCATATTGACCCTTATACTTTATTTGGTTCATTTATCAGCTTATCAAAATTAGGAATAATTCTTACATTAATTGTATTGACATTAGTATTTTTCAAAAACAGATTTTTTTGTACATCAATCTGCCCTGTAGGCGCTATTTTAGGCTTATTGGCAAAATTTGCACCATTTAAAGTGTATATGAACGATAATTGCGTGCAATGCGGAATGTGTGCAAGATACTGCCCTTCTAAATGTATTAATCATAAAGAAAAAAATATAAAAAGCGAAAATTGCGTTAAATGTTTAAAATGTACGTCTGTTTGCCCGAAAGGCGCTATGAAATATGGCTTAAAGCCAAAGTTTGAACCTTTTGATGTAACAAGAAGAAAAGCCCTTATATCAACGGGTGCTATAGCTTTGTTTATAGGCGCGTGGGGAATGGGGGTTAAAATTTCAAAAGATTTATTTAAAAATATAAAAAATGTAATTTTACCGGCAGGAGCACAAAATGCGCAAAAAATGGCAAACAAATGTCTTAATTGCAATTTATGCGTAAATAATTGTCCTCAGGGTATTTTGCAAAAGGCAAATTCTGAAATACCTGCTGTTCATATTGATTATTCAAAAGGTAATCATTATTGCAAATATGATTGCAAAAAGTGTTCTGAAATATGCCCTGCGGGTGCAATCAAAAGACTTACTCTTGAAGAAAAACAAAATACTAAAATCGCAATGGCAAGCGTCAATAACTACTGTATAGGCTGTGGTGCATGTATTCGTAAATGCCCCAAGAAAGCAATATCTATAACAGATGGATTGGCAAAAGTAGATGGTGCTTTATGTATAGGCTGCGGTGCATGCAAGGCGGTGTGTCCTATGGCTGCTATAGATATTTTTGCTATAAATAAACAAATGTAGAAATTTATGTTATCATATTAATAATACAAAATAAGAGGGAGATACAATGTCAATCGGAATACCTGAAATAGCCCTGATTTTAATCGTAATTTTACTTCTTTTCGGCGGAAAAAGAATTCCGGAACTTGCTAAAGCGTTCGGAAGAGCTTCTTATGAATACAAAAAAGCAAAAGAAGTAATCAAAAAAGAAGCACAAGAACTAAAAGATGAAATTGATGCTACTATCGAAAAGCCTCAGGAATATCAAATTAAGGATAATGCCAAAGAGCCCGAAGTGTAATTTTAGAAACAGATACAATGGAACATGAAGACAAAGACCAAAGTATTATTGCACATCTTGAAGAATTAAGAAGTACAATACTAAGGTGCTTAATTGCTATTGCAGTTGTATTACCTTTTGTATTCTATTTTTCAGGAGATATACTTGATTATCTTACAAAATTGACCATTGGCAAAAATGATATAACTCTTAATTACTTTGCGCCAATGGAAGTTTTTATATTGCAGTTAAAATTATCCCTTTTAATTGACGCTGTAATATGTTTTCCTTATATTGTGAAAAATTTATGGGATTTTATTTTACCCGCACTTTATGACAACGAACGCAAATTTATAAAAAATATTGTATTATCATCAAGTTTTTTGTTTACATTCGGAGTTTTGTTTTGTCTTTTTGTAATAATTCCAATGATTATAAACTTTGGAATAAGTTTTTCGCGCTCAGAAATCCATGCTGTTTTTGGCATTTCAAATGTTATAAATCTGGCATTAAATATGGCATTAGTGTTTGGATTAATGTTTCAAATCCCGCTTATTGTTAATATGTTAATCAGGTGGGATATTGTAAGTTATGAAGATATCAGCCAATATCGCCCTTATGTGGTTGTGGCATTGTTAATTTTTTCGGCCCTTTTAACACCGCCGGATATAGTATCGCAAGTATTTTTGTTTACCCCTACATATCTTTTATTTGAACTTGGTCTTTTATTTTCAAAAAAGAAAAATCTGAACGATTAATTAATAAAGCAGTTAATATTTCATTACAAATAAGGTAATGTCAGAAAGTTTGTGTTATTTTTCTTTTATGAGTTTATCTGTGGCAACAAGTCTTTTAAAACCTCTTGAAACAAGTTCTTCTCTTGGTTTATTTGCGCGAGATACAGGCGGATGTTTGATTTCCAGATTATCGCTTTCAAGAAGCAATAATGAAAGAAAAGAAGTCAGCATGTCTGAAATTTCAGAGTCTTTAATATTTTATTTTTCCGCACCCCTGCTTGCAAAATTAACGGGTAAACTATTTAACAATTTAACAAATGATAAAAATCTGGCAAAAACAGGGCAAATCTTATCAACCTTCAGCGTGATTCTTCCTTTGGTATATGCAATTGCACCGTTTAGAAACCTTATGACCCTTTCTAAAACGGGGCAGGATGAATTTGTATCTGTTGTGGGATTAAAAAAGGAAGATAATAAAAAAGATAAAAAAGAGCAGGCAAAAGAAAAAGGTTTAGACCTATTAAAAAAAATATCGCTTGTTTCGCTTTCTTCTCTTGCAATGACGGGTGCGCTTTTTGGGGCATGTAAAAATGATAAAATTCATAAATCGCTTGAACCTGTGCTTAAAAAGTTCGCTAAAACCTTTGAATTTAGTGATAAAAATGATTTAAAACTAATGCACTACGCTGCTTTGATTTATCCTGCCAGTATTTTGGGCTATTTTAAGGCCTCAAGAGATAAATATGAAGTTATGGAAAATGTAAGAAGATTTTGTGTAACCGTACCTTTGTTGTTTTTAGGGGATAAAGTAATTGAAAAACCAATTCATAAATTCTTCGACAAATGTTTTAACACCAATGTTTTAGAAGGCAATGAAATTAAAAGCTATAAGGATATCTTGAAATTACCGCAAAATCAGCAAAAAGAATTTTTAAAAACAAAAAATTGGGCCTTCGCCTTAACTTTTTTGATTTCCACAATGTTTGTAGCGGGCGGTGTTGCGCTTTTAAACAGAATTCAAACCAAAAAGAATTACGAAAAAGATAACGAATTGAAAAATAAAAATTAAAAGGTAGAATTAAAAAATGGATTATGTTGAAATTGATTGCGCAAAAATAGATACAGGAAGGCTTAAGAGGAAAGGCTATTCCGAAGTTGTTTATTGTGAATGTAAAACCACAGAGCAGTTAATTGAAATTTTTAAAACATTTAAAAACAATAATCAAAATGCTCTGGGAACGCGCGCTTCAATAGAACAATTTAAGGCATTAAAAAAAGAATTGCCCGAAATTAAATATAACAGTGAAGCAAGAACGTTATCTTTAATACAAAAACCAATTGCAAAAACAGGTGAAATTGCAATATGTTGTGCAGGAACGGGTGATATACCGATTGCACTTGAAGCCAAGGAAACAGCGGAGTTTTTCGGAAGTAATGTAAAATGTTATTTTGATATTGGAATTGCCGGCATACATAGGCTTATAGATAAAATAGAAGAAATTAAATGCGCAAATGTGATTATAGCGCTTGCAGGCATGGAAGGAGCTTTGCCGAGTGTTATTGCGGGCATGGTTGATATACCTGTTATTGCAGTTCCTACTTCAATCGGCTACGGTTCATCTTTTAAAGGTATAACAGCCCTTTTTGCCATGCTTAATTCTTGTGCGGAAGGTATAACCGTTGTAAATATTGATAACGGCTTTGGTGCGGGGTACAGCGCAAACCAGATTAATTGCTTAATCGCGAAAGGTAAAAATAGATGAAATTATATTTTGAATGTACAAACGGAATTTCAGGAGATATGACAATAGGCGCGCTTTTAAGTCTTGGCGCAGATAGAGAAAAGCTCGATAGGGCGCTTTCTTCCTTGAAATTGGATGATGAATTTTCTTATTTTATTTCCGATAAAAAAGTTAATTCTATTAATGCGGTTGATTTTGATGTAACTTGCAAAAAAGATGAACATCATCACCATAAGCATTTACACAATAAACCCCATACCCACAGAAATCTTGAAGATGTAATTAACATTATAAATAAAGCGGATATCAGTGAAAATGCAAAAATATTGGCAAGAAAAATTTTTACAATAGTTGCACAGGCAGAAAGCAAGGTGCATGGTTTGCCGGTTGAAAAAGTACATTTCCATGAAGTCGGGGCAATTGATTCAATTGTTGATATAGTTGCTTTTAGCGTGTTGTATGATGATATAAATCCGGACAGCGTCTTTTTTACGGCTTTAACGGAAGGAAAAGGTACTATATCCTGCGCCCATGGGGAATTAAATGTGCCTGTACCTGCGGTTGTTGAAATTGCAAAAGAATATAAAATTCCGCTAAGAATTATTGACAATGAAGGCGAAATGATTACTCCTACAGGAATTGCAATTGTTGCTTCGTTATATAAAAACAACAAATTACCGGAATCAATAATAATTAAAAATGCAGGCTATGGCCGGGGCAAACGCCCTTATAAAAATCCTGTATTAAGGATATTTGAAATTGAATAAAGTATCAATTATTGCAATTTTATCCGCAGTTTTTTACGGAATCAGCATTCCTTTTTCTAAAATCATGCTTATAAAAGGAGTTAACCCCATGGTGCTTGGTGGTTTAACCTATCTTGGTGCGGGATTTGGACTTTTGTTGTTCAGTTTAATGAAATCATTCAAAAAAGAAAGAATTTTTCAAAACCCACTGGGTAAAAAAGAGTTTCCTTACGCTGTTTTAATGGTATTTTTTGATATTTTTGCAATTTTATTTTTAATGTATGGATTATCTAAAACGAATTCCGCCAATGCTTCTTTATTATCAAATTTTGAAATAGTTTCAACTTCAATAATAGCCTTCATTTTTTTCAAAGAAAAAATTTCAAAAAAGCTGTGGTTTGCAATTATTTTAATTATTATAGCAAGTATTATCCTGACATACGAAGGTAGCACTTGCCTTGATTTTACTTTTGGTTCTGTTTTTGTATTGTGTGCATATCTTTTCTGGGGAATGGAAAATAACTGTACAAAAATGATTAGCTCAAAAAATATCTTTGAAACAACAATAATTAAAGGGGTCTGTTCGGGCATAGGCAGCCTTATTATTGCATATTTTGCAAAATGTGAAATACCTGCTTTTAATTTGATTTTTGCAATTTTAATAATGGGGCTTTTTTCGTACGGCATAAGCGTTTTAATGTATATTTATTCTCAAAACAAATTAGGTGCTGCAAAAACAGCCTCTTATTTTTCTTATGCGCCGTATATCGGGATTTTTGCAAGTATTATAATATTAAAAGAGCTGCCGAGTTTCCATTTTTTAATAGCTTTTATTATAATGTTATTTGCAGGATGTTTAATTTACAAAGATAATAAAAATGATTGAAAATTATGTAAAATACCTTGAATTTATAACAAAAAAGCTGGATAGTTTTTTTGAAAATCAGCGTGATTATATTTTTTGCAAAAAAGGATGTGCAAAATGCTGTAAAAATGCGCAATTTCCGTACTCTTTAACGGAAGTAACCTATCTTTTGCAAGGCGCAATAGAGCTTGATGAAGATACCCAAAATAAAATTAAAACAAATATTTTAAACATTTTAAAGCAAAAAGAAGATTTTAAAGGGGATACTTTTTTATATGACTGCCCGTTTTTAATTGATGATGTTTGTTCTGTTTATAACTACAGGGGCTTAGTATGCCGAAGTTTCGGATTAATTAATCAAAATCCCTTGAATAATGATAATAAAACAAAAATACCGTTTTGTTATAAAGAAGGCTTAAACTATTCAAATGTTATGGATATGGAACTTAATGAAATTACGCCTGAAAAATATGCTCAATCAGGCATTAAAGAAGAACCGCATGGTTATAATATCAGTTATGAATTTTTAACAGATAAAGATTTTGAGCGTGGTTTTAATTTTAAATTCGGTGAAAAAAAGGCACTAATCGACTGGCTTATAGGCTTTAAAAAATATTAAACATTTAATACTTCATTCATTGCGCCTGTTCTGTATCCTTCAATATCCATTGAAATATATTTAAAACCGTATTCTCTGAATTTTTCAGATATTATTTTTCTGTTTTTTAAAATTTTATCAAATTCATCTTCCAATACTTCAATTCTTGCAATATTATCATTGTGTATTCTGACTCTTAATTGGTGAAAGTCAAGGTCTATAAGAAGTTGTTCTGCCATATCAACCATTTTTAATTTTTTTTCGGATATTTCTTCTCCGTAAGGAAATCTTGAAGAAAGACATGCGAAAGACTGCTTATCGTATGTTTTTAGACCCAATTTTTTTGACAGCTGTCTTATTTCTTTTTTGTTAAGCCCTGAATATCTTAAAGGACTTTTTATTCCAAGCTCCTTAATTGCAATTAGTCCGGGGCGATAATCGCCCTCGTCATCAATGTTTGAACCTTCAACAACATGTTCAATTCCGTATTCTTTTGCGGTTTTAAGCATTTTTTCAAACAGTTCTTTTTTGCATAAATAACATCTGTCGGGCGGATTTTTCCTAAAGCCTTCAATGTCTAATTCTTCCGATTCCACAATAATGTGTTTTATATTTTCAGATTTACAAAATTCAATTGCTTCACTTAATTCTCTTTTTGGAAAAGAGCAAGATTTTGCACTGAGCGCTATAACGTTATCTTTCAATACATCTTTAGCTGTTTTTAATAAAAAAGTAGAATCAACCCCTGATGAAAAAGCTACAACAACGCTATTAAGACTTTTCAGGTAAGTTTTTAATTTTTCAAATTTGTAATTTAAATTTTCATTTTCCATACAATCAATTATCTCAAAAAATAAGCGAAAAATCTACTTTATTCGTTTGTTGCATTAGTTTGTTTATGATATATTATAAATTAAATAGAGAAAAAAATAACGATTGAAGGAGAAACAAATGACTGGAAGCACAGTATCAATAGATTTTAAAACTATTGATGAAATTCTTGAGTCTTGCAATTATTCAAAACAATACTTAATTGCTATGCTTCAAAAAGTTCAGGAAGTATATAAATATTTGCCTGAAGAAGCAATGACTTACATTGGCGAAAAAGTGGATGGCTTATCCCCTGCAACGGTTTACGGGGTTGCAACTTTTTATGCACAATTTTCACTAGAGCCAAAGGGCAAATACGAAATCAAAGTTTGCGACGGTACAGCATGCCATGTTAGAGGTTCAATGCCTGTATTGAATGCAATCAGAGAAAAACTAAACCTTAAAGATAACAAAATTACAACCGACGACGGCTTATTTTCACTGGAAATCGTTAGCTGTCTTGGTGCATGCGGTTTAGCTCCCGTTTGTGTTATAAATGAAAAAGTCTATCCTCAAATGACTTCTGATGCTATTAGCATCGTGCTTGATACACTTTTAAAAGAAGAAAGAGGTAATTAATGATAGATATTATTGAAGAACAAAATAAAGCCCAAGAACACATTAAACAACAAGGTTTGCGTGTTTTGGTATGCGCCGGAACAGGTTGTGTTGCGAACGGTTCTTTAAAGGTTATTGAAAAATTCAAAGAATTAGGCGCAAATGTTTCTGCTCTTACGGATTATGATAAAATGACCATTGTACCCACAGGTTGTCATGGCTTCTGTGAACAAGGTGTTTTGGTTATTATTCCGGATAAACATGTTACTTATGTTAAAGTTAAAGTTGAAGATGTTGAAGAAATTTTTGAAAGCCATATTAAAAACGGCACTCCGGTTGAAAGATTATTATACAAAGACCCAAAAACCAATGAAGCTATTCATAAAAATGATGATATTAATTTCTATGCAAAACAAACTCGTACAGCTTTAAAAAATTGCGGAAAAATTAATGCCGAATCATTGGAAGAAGCAATTTCAGTGCGCGGTTATGAAGCGTTAGCAAAAGTTATTACAGAAAATAACCCCGATAATGTTATTGATACAATTACAAAATCAGGCCTTAGAGGTAGGGGCGGCGGCGGTTTTCCGACAGGTATGAAATGGAAGTTCACCGCAGCAAACAGAGGCGGAAAATCATACGTTGTATGTAACGGAGATGAAGGTGACCCGGGTGCATTTATGGACAGATCTGTCATGGAAGGCGATCCTCATAAACTTTTAGAAGGTATGGCAATTGCAGCCTTTGCAATAGGTGCAGATGAAGGATATATCTATGTCAGAGCAGAATATCCTTTGGCAATCAAACGTTTAAGAAAGGCTATAGCTGACGCTGAAGAACGTCATTTCTTAGGCGAAAATATTATGGGTTCTGATTTTTCTTTTACCCTTCATATTAAAGAAGGTGCAGGCGCATTTGTTTGCGGTGAAGAAACGGCTCTAATCGCCTCAATTGAAGGTGAACGCGGTATGCCTAGACCAAAACCGCCATTTCCTGCAAACAAAGGTTTATTCGGCCGTCCTACATTAATTAATAATGTTGAAACATTGGCAAATGTACCGTTAATAATCTTAAACGGTGCAGACTGGTTTGCTTCTATGGGCTGCGATACTTCAAAAGGTACAAAAACTTTTGCCTTAACAGGTGAGGTTAATAATACCGGCCTTATAGAAGTTCCTATGGGTACAACCTTAAGACAAATCATTTTTGATATCGGGGGCGGTATCCGCGGCGGTAAGAAATTTAAAGCTGTTCAAATAGGTGGCCCGTCAGGCGGTTGTTTAACGGAAGAACATCTTGATATTTCAATGGATTATGACAGTCTTATTAAAGCAGGTGCTATGGTTGGTTCAGGCGGTCTTGTTGTAATGGCCGAAGATACTTGCATGGTTGAAGTTGCAAGATTTTTCATGAACTTTACCAAAAACGAATCTTGCGGAAAATGCGTTCCCTGCAGGGAAGGCACTAAGAATATGCTGAAAATCTTAGAAAAAATTGTTAAAGGCAAGGGTGAAATGTCTGACCTCGATAAGCTCGAAGAACTGGCACACACTGTGAAAGACGGTTCTTTATGCGGGTTGGGTAAAACTGCACCTAATCCGGTACTTTCAACTTTAAAATACTTTAAAGATGAGTATATAGCACACATTAAAGACCACAAATGCCCTGCAGGCGTATGTAGCGCAATGAAAAAAATCACAATTAATGCAGATTTATGTAAAGGTTGCACAAAATGTGCCCGCACTTGCCCTGTCGGTGCTATCGAAGGTACGGTTAAAAATCCTCACAAAATTAATCAAGAAAAATGTATTAAATGTGAGGCTTGCTTGAACGCATGTCCATTTAAGGCAATAAGCAAAGAGTAAAGGAAAAAATAATTATGTCAGAAGATAAAAAAACACTAATAATCGAAGGTAAAGAGGTTGAATTTACCAACGAACCGAATTTGCTTGAAGTAATTAGAAAAGCGGGTATGAATGTTCCTACATTCTGTTATCGCCCTGATTTAACACCATTCGGTGCTTGCAGAATGTGCGTTGTAGAGGTGATTTATCCAAACGGCAGAACAATGATTAATTCATCCTGTACAATGCCCCCTGAAGCAGGTATTAAAGTATTATTAAATACCGAAAGGGTTAGAAAAATAAGAAAAATGGTGCTTGAATTATTACTTGCAAACCATGACAGAGAATGTACATCCTGCGATAAATCAGGTTCTTGCGAACTTCAACAATACGCTGAAGAATATGGAATTAAAGATGTTAAAAAATATGCCCAAAAAGAAGATTGGCAAGAAATTGATAATTCATCCGATTGTTTGGTTCGCGATAATAATAAATGTATTCTCTGCGGCGCATGTGTCAGAGCATGCCATGAACATCAGGGCTTGCAGGTATTAGGCTTTGCTAACCGCGGTTCAGCTACCCATGTTCAACCAATGGCAGGCAAACCTTTGGCAGATACAGAATGTATTAATTGCGGTCAATGTGCTGCAGTTTGTCCGACAGGCGCATTGACAATCAAATCGGTTGTAAATGATGTATGGGCTGAAATTACAAACCCGAATAAAAAAGTTGTTGCACAATTTGCGCCTTCCGTTCGTGTAGCACTTGGTGAAATGTTTGGTTTAAAACCCGGTGTTAATACAACTAATAAAATTAATGCTGCCCTAAAGAAAATCGGCTTTGATTTAGTATTTGATACAAATTTCTCAGCTGACTTAACAATCATGGAAGAAGCTCAAGAATTTGTTACCCGTTTAACAACAGGCGGAACTCTTCCTATGTTTACATCATGCTGTCCCGGCTGGGTCAGATTTTTAGAATTACAACATCCTGATATGCTTAATCATCTATCTACCTGTAAATCTCCCCAAGGAATGCTGGGTGCTGTTATAAGAGAATATGTACCTCAATACTATCCTGAAATAACAAAAGAAAATCTTGTAAGCGTTTCTATAATGCCATGTACAGCTAAAAAATATGAAGCAAAACGCGAACAATTCAAAATGGAAGACGGCAGGCAGGAAATAGATTACGTTATGACAACTCAAGAATTGGGCAGAATGATAAAATCAGCAGGTATTGATTTTAACTCTCTTGAAGATGTTCCTGCAGATTCACCATTTGGCCAATATACAGGTGCGGGTACAATCTTTGGCGTGTCGGGCGGTGTTGCTGAAGCTGCCGCAAGAACAGCTTATACTCTTGTAACAGGTCAAGAACTTCAAAATGTTGTAATAAATGATATGAGAGGCACTCATAGAGTTAAAACCGTTGAATTAGACCTTAACGGTACAAAAGTTAAAGTCAAAATCGTTAATACATTGGCTGAAGCCGAAAAATGTATGAGAGAAATCAAAGAAGGCAAAGCCGATTATCAACTGTTAGAAGTTATGGCTTGCCCTGGCGGATGTATTAATGGCGGCGGTCAGCCGTTGAGCTTTAATGATTCTAATATTAAAGAACAGCGTGCACAAGGGCTATATACTGATGATGAACAAGGTCAATACAGAAAATCTCACGAAAACCCTGAAATTAAAGAGCTTTATGATAAACATCTTGAAAAGCCAAATTCTCATAAATCCCATGAATTATTGCATACCTCATATAGCGATAAGCGTTCGGGATGTTATATCGGAATTGCTAAATAAGAAAAATAAAACACCACAAAAAGCAGGCTTAACGGCCTGCTTTTTTAATTAAAATTTAAAATTAAAACCTTGGAAGAAGGGTAGAATTTGTTTGCTTTGTGGTAAAATCAAGCGCACGCTGGTGATTAACCTGTTTTAGGTCAACTTTAAATTTCGGACTTTTATTACTAAAAGCCTCTTTTTGCACTTCTTTAATTTTGTCTGCTTTTTTCATACCTTCAACATCAATTGTTTCTTGCTCGGCTTCATTGAATTGCAAATTAAACCCCGATTCTTGAGGCAAGATAGGCATATCCTCATACCCAAAACAAGGTAATACTAAAATTGATAATAAAATAAAACTAATCTTTTTCATAAAAATATTGTACCATGTTTTTGATTTAATAACTATAGTAATAAAAAAATGGGCAGTTTTAAAAAACAACCGCCCACGTATCAATACACAAAATAAAATTAATTTTTTGTAGTGTCATGATGTCCGCCTATGATAGGAGTTAAAATTGCAGGTAAAAAATATGAAACTTCCGCTGGCGCATTACCTGAATGTGTTACCTGACTGTATTTCCAGCCCCATGAACCGCCAGTGCTTGTAGATATACTGAATGTACCATACGTAGGATGTGTTGCCTGACTGTATTTCCAGCCCCATGAACCGCCAGTGCTTGTAGATATA
>JAFVFO010000026.1 GCA_017475485.1 Candidatus Gastranaerophilales bacterium
ACCCGCAAAAATCGGAAATCAAGAGATTGCTTACATGTGGAACACACCAAATAATGTAACTACGTATCTAAGAGGTACTGCGCAAGGCACAAGTTGGTTTAACACAGGCGGACTATTACCCGCAAATAATGGGCTACTAACTCCATTATATCAGCATATGTGTACCTCAACCACAACAAATGGCACTACCACTTGGACATGTCCTTTTGGCGGGCTTGGGCATTAATGTAATTTTATTTTGTGTATTGATATGAGGGCTTTGGCCCTCATTTTTTTAGTGCTATGATTTTGCAAAAATTTTATTTGTCATTATAAAAAATATATGCGTATAATATTGTTATAAGTTTTGAGGGGTTTTATGAAAAAGAAATTATTATGCTGTTTATTTGGTTTATGTATTTGCACAAGTTCCGCTTTTGCGCTTGATGAAGCGTTATATAAAAAGTACAAAAATGTGTCATCTGATGAAAATATTATAAAAGCAGTTGAATTATTGGAAAATACAACAGGGCGCTATTCAAAAGAGGCTATTTTAGGGAAAAATTTAACAGGTAAGCCGATGAAAATAGAATTTATTGATTTATCAACAATTAACCCAATGTATGCAAATTTTGACGCACTCGGTTGGAAAAAGAAAAAGATTTTGACAATATATATTAATGAAAAACATAAAGATGCGCCAATTGAGGCATTGGCTTCTATTTTATCACATGAAGCAATTCATCAGGATGAGCAGAATTCTTTGAATGAAGAAACTTATGCCTGGACACTTGAGGCTGCCGTTTGGACACAATTTACGGAAGACAACCCGAGCCTTGAAGAAATTTCACACCCTTTAGTGGAGCGCGAAAATGTAATTAAAAAGTTATTTTTAAGGGGAAATTATTCAAGCAAATATATTCATAGCTTTGTTGTCGGGAATAAGGGGTATAAAAACCTTCCCGAACGTTCTTTTGGGTTTGAAGAATTGCTGTAATATTTTGATTTATATTATGAATTTTCCGTTTTCATAAACCAATTTATCATCAGCATAAATTTTTCCGCCGTTTTTCATGTTTTTAATCATATCCCAATGCAGGCCTGATTTATTCTTACCGCCTGCTTCGGGGTAGCTTGCGCCAAGTGCCATGTGGATTGAACCGCCGATTTTTTCATCAAAAAGTATATTTCCCGTTACTTCTTGAATTCTTTCGTTTGTACCGATTGCGATTTCGCCCACAAACCTAGAGCCTTCATCCATATTCAACATATCTTGTAAGAAGTCATTGCCAATTTCAGCGCATGCTTCAACAACTTTACCTTCAACAAGGGTTAAATAAACTTCTTTAGCGGTTGAACCATGGTAATTTTGAGGAAAATCAAAATAGATTTTACCTGAAGCAGAATTTTCAACAGGAGATGTGAAAATTTCACCGTCAGGAAAATTCAAGTTGCCTGAACATGGCAACCAAATTCTGCCTTCGGTTGAAAATGTTATATCTGTTTTATCACCGACATATCTAATGCGCGTTGTTTGATTTAAAATATCGGCTAAACGTTTTTGTTCTTTATCAATTTCAATCCATTTTTCAATCGGGTTATCTAAATCTAAATAACAAGATTTCAAAAGAAAATCAGAATATTCTTCTAAGCTCATATTTGCTTCTTGGGCAAGAGCATTTGTAGGATAATCAGCAATTACCCAGCGCATATCGCCTTTTGCAGAGCGTTCTAATCTGCGTGACAAGATAGGATGTGTTGCTTTGGCGCGTTTTGCAACTTTTGCGCTGTCTGCTTTGGTCATGCTTTTTGTATTATTCGGTGCGCCGATAAATATCATAACATCGGCTTTTTCAACTTCTGTTTTAGACATTTCATCTATATATTCAAGCTGTTCATCTGTTGCATGTTTAATAAAAGTTTCGGCTATTTCATCCATTGAGGTTCTGACAACAGGATTTGCACCATTTATCAAACACAGTTTATATATTTCTTTAACTAAGGGCTGTGCTTCATAGCCTCTGGCATAAATTATGACCAAATCACCCTTTTTAACGGCTGTTGAATAATTTACCAATATATTTGCATATTTTTCTATTATCGGGTTGAACATTAGTCTTCTGCGCTCCCATGGTATGCTTCTTTATCTCTTAGGGTACAGCCCCTTTTTGAAGTTCTGACGAATTCAACAAGTTTATCAACATAAACATTACCTTTGAATTCTTTTTCAATAACTTCAAGAGCTTGTGTGGTGTTGTATTGTTCGCTTCTTAAAATTCTTATTGCTTTATGAATAGCATCGCGCGAATCTTTATCTACACCTTTGCGCATTAAACCGATTGCATTTAAACCGACAGGTAGGCAGGGAATGCCTTCTGCTTTGCAATAAGGGATTATATCCAGCCTTGCTGCAGACGCACCTGAAATTATTGCCATATCGCCAATTCTTAGATTTTGATGAAATACGCTCATACCGCCTAAGAAAGCACCAAAACCGACATGGCAATGTCCGCCTAAGGTTGCAGCATTTGCCATTATGACATTATCACCAAGAATGCAATTGTGCGCAACATGGGTATATGCCATAAGCATACAATTATTTCCGATTATAGTATTGCCTTCGCCTGTTGCCCTGTTTACTGTGGCAAATTCTCTAATCCAGCAATTTTCGCCAATAATAACCCCCGTTAATTCGCCTTTATAACCAAGGTCTTGAGGTTCACCGCCAATTGATGCGAATGGTGAAATGCGGGTATTTTTACCAATGTGTGCAAATTGGATATTTGCATTTTCTGCGATTTTACAGCCTTCTTCAATTACGACGTTTTTGCCTATTATAGTATATGCGCCTATTTCAACGCTTTCATGGATTTTTGCAGACTCATCAATTATTGCTGTAGGATGAATTTTTGATATTGTTGTTGTCATATTTTCTCCTTATTTCAATGCTACGGTAAGTATTGCTTCCGTACATAATTTACCATCAACAAATGAACGTCCTAAGCATTTTGCAATAGGCCCTTTTGCCTTAATTAATTCTGTTTCCATTTCAAGTTTGTCGCCGGGGCGAACAATATTTTTGAATTTAGCACTTTCAATTCCTGCAAAAAGTGTTAGTTTGCCTTTGTATTCATCCATGGTCATTAATATAGGAGCGGATGTTTGAGCTAATGCTTCAACTTGCAAAACCCCGGGCATAATAGGATTTTCAGGAAAATGCCCCTGGAAAAAAGGTTCGTTAAAGGAAACATTTTTGTATCCTTTTGAATATTTTCCGGGAATACATTCCGTAATTCTATCTATTAATAAAAACGGATATCTGTGTGGTAACATTTTTAAAATTTGTTCGTAATCCATTGTTATTGGAGTTATAACTGCATCCATATTTGTCTCCTTAATTGTCTAATACTTCTTTTAGTTTGCGCGCAAGTTCAACATGATAACCATGGCCTGCTTCTTTAACTAATATATTTGCATTTAATTTCAAGGGATTATAACCTGTTAAATATAAATCCCCTATAATATCAAGAATTTTATGTTTTATAGGTTCCGCTTCGCTTCTCAGGGTTGTTGTGTAGCCGTCATCTGTCAAACCTACGGTATTTTCAATTGTTACTCCTTTTGAATAACCTGCGGCCTGAAACTTTTCAAGGTCTTTTAAGTAGCCAAAAGTTCTTGCTTCTATTATTTCATTCAAATTCTTATCTAAATCCAAGTTAACCCATGTGTGGGCTAGGTCTTTATGGTTAAAGTTGACAAGATATGTAATTTTAGTTTTATCGCTCGGAATTAAAGTAACAGAAGAATTATTTTTTTCAAAATAAACAGGCTTTGTTAATGTTTTAGTGGGTTCGTTTTCACCCGTTAGGCCGATTTCTTGAAATTTTTCAACCCAAACGCGTGCACTTCCGTCAAAAATAGGCATTTCAAAACCTTGAGAAGAAAAATAAACATCCAACGCATCAATTCCTAAAATAGCGCATGATGCCATAAAATGTTCAACAAGTGCAATTTTATGTTGTGCACCGCGCAAAACATCCGCCAATATAACGCAATGTTCGGTTGAAACGACATTATTGACATCAGCTTCTACAATACCTTGCGCTATATGAAAGCGAATACCCTTTTTATCGCTTGGTTTAATTTCAAGCTCAACAGGAGCGGCAAACATTAAGCCTGCTCCTTGCATTTTAAAACTAGATTTTACCGTCTTCATTTAAAAATTTCTCATAATCTTCTAATAAATGTTGATATTTTTTATATTTTTGAACCATAATTTCAGCTTCATCAAGGTATTTTAATCTCTTAATGAAATCTTTTCTAAGTACTGCAGGAGCACCCATGATTACTGATTTTCTCGGGAATGATTTTGTAATACCTGCTTTAGCTAAGATTATTGAATCTTCACCGATTTCAACATGGTCTTTTAAGCCGGCTTGACCTGCAATTACAACCCTATCGCCAATTACACAGCTTCCTGCAATACCAACTTGGGAAACTATTGTGCAGGCTTTGCCGATTTTGCAATTATGACCGATTTGAACAAGGTTATCTATTTTTGTTTGAGAACCGATTGTTGTATTTTCGATTGTGCCTCTATCTATGCAAGTATTTGCGCCGATTTCAACGTCATCACCAACTTCAACCGAGCCAAGGGATGGAATTTTGAATACTTTAACATCTTTATTTGTTTCTTTAACGGCACCTTCCGCGCGGGCTTGTTCAATGTTGCTGGGAGCTTCTGTTACAAAAGAGAAGCCGTCTGCGCCAAGGCTGACACCATGGTGCATAATACATCTATCCCCGACTATTACTCTGTCGCCTATATTTACATGCGGGTGGAATAAGCAATTTGAACCGATTTTAGCACCTTTGCCTATATAAACACCTGCCATTAATGCGGTATTATCGCCAATTTCAGCATTAGCACCGATTACAACATTAGCACCGATCGACACATTTTTCCCGATTTTAGCGGTTTTATCAATAACGGCGCTTGGGTGAATTTCTTGCGGTGTATCGGGCGCTTCATAAAATACATTTAACAGTTTCATGAAAGCTAATCTCGGCCTTTCAACTTCAATTGTTGACATATTTGGTATGCTGACACCTAATGGTACAAGTGCGCACGGTGCATTGCTTTGAGCAAGATTTTCAATCTCATCTTCATTCATGGCTAATGCTAATGTCGTTTTATCCGCTAATTTTGGCGGTGCAACTTTGTCAACAACAACGTCTTGAACTTTTGTTAAAATTCCGTTTGTGATAGCAGCTAATTCGTCAAGACTAAATTTTTTTTCACCCATTATTTTACTCCCATTAAACAAATCTAGTATGTCTATTTTATAACAATTTAAGTAAAAAAGCTATTTTTTTAATATATTTTTAACAACATTTGTGGTAGATTTACCTTCTACAAATGTAATAAATTCAACCTTACCCCCATAAGCCTTAATTACAGGTGCTTCGGGCAGTGTTTCCAATGTGTAATCCGCACCTTTTGTATAAATATCGGGTTTTATAATATTTAATAATTCAACCGGAGAATTTTCTTCAAAAATAACAACGTAATCTACGCTTTTAAGTTCGTCTAAAAGGCCGGCTCTATCTGCTTCGTTATTAATAGGCCTGTTTTCACCTTTTAAACGTTTAACGGAAGAATCGGAATTTAATCCTACAATTAAAATATCTCCGAATTTTTTAGATTCTTTTAAATATTTAGCATGCCCGATGTGCAAAATGTCAAAACAACCGTTGGTAAAAACAATTTTTTTGCCTTTCAAGGTTTTTAATAAATCATTTAATTCTTCTTTTTTTATAATACTCATATAAACTTTCTGTTTAAAGATAACCGCCCATTAAGAGCGGTTATCGGTTAATATTTATTTTTCCATTTTATTTAAAACTTTTTGTTTGGACTTTGGAGTTTTAGCTTTTTGTTGAAGTTCGATTTGTTCTTTAAGCGCGTCATCAAGCTGTTTTTTAATTGTTTTCGGATTCAGGCTTTCATCAACATATTCAACTTTAGCATTGTTTTTTAAGTCTGTAATGTATTTTTGAACTATTTCCATTTTTTTCATTTGAGTTAAATACATTTTTAAGTCGTTTTTAACTTGTGCAAATGATTGCATACCTTGCGGCGCTCTATCTTTTACAAGAATGATATGATAACCGAATTGAGTTTTAACTAAAGGGCCTACAACACCGATTTTTTGAGAAAAAGCAGCGTCTGCAAATTCTTTTACAACGGTTGTTCTTGTAACAAACCCAAGATCACCGCCGTTTTTAGCACTTGCTTCGTCATCTGAATATTCTTGAGCTAATTTAGCAAAATCTTTCGGGTTTTTCAATGCTTTTTGAGAAACTTCTTTTGCTAAGGCTTCTTTTCTTTCAACTTCTTCTTTAACTTTCTTTTCAATATCAGTGGTTGATAATTTTGCTGATTTATCGGCATCTGCAATTTTTCTTTTAATTGCTTCCGGATTTGTTTCTATTAAAATATGAGAAACCATAGCTCTTTCAGGCATATTAAACTGTGCTTTATTTTTGTTATAGAAGGCTTGGGCTTCCGCGTCGGTTGCGTCGCTAATTCCTAAGGAATTAACAAGTTTATCCATTTTAACTTCTTGCTCCATATCTTTATGAAGTCTTTCATTTGTAACGTTATTTTCTTTTAAGATGTTTTTGAATTGTTCTTCAGAGCCGATTTGGGCAATGATTTGTTTTTGTTTTGCCTGAATTTCGTCTTCCGTAGCTGTGATGTTTCTTTTATTAAATTCTTGAGATAGTATAGCTCTCATAACAACATCATTTGTGTATTTTTCTTTTAGAGATAATACAGCGTAGCTTGTGTCTTTTTTAAGTTCTTTCGGGGAATTTTTGAATTGAACGTTTTTAATTTTGTTAAAATCTTCAAAATATTCACCTCTTGTGATATTTTGGTCATTAACTTTAATTACAACGTCACTATCTTTTGTACATCCGCAAAATAACATGGTTGAACACAAAAGTACAGCTGTAATCTGTGCCAGTGTTGCCTTCGTAAACTTCATTTTTCTCTCCTTATTTGTATTTGATATTGTTAATATTTAAAATTTAAAACTACCTCAGATATATAATAAAACAAATCCGCCAATTTGTTAAATATTTCATCAAAACTATCTTCATTTTTGTTAACAAGAATTATGCCTTTTGTTTTATTGAGGTTTTTTGGCGGAAGGGTGAATTTAAAATATTTGGTATATTTAAAGTCTATTTTAGATTTTAAAATGTTCCATTCCATTTGGGTATAAGGGGTATTAATTCTTATAACGTTTCCGCAATCGCGCACTGCTTGAATATTGGCATTTGAAGCCAAAATTCTTAATTTTATTAATTTAATAAGATTTTCAACACATTCAGGAACAGAACCAAATCTATCTTTTAAATTAACCTTCATATCTTCAAGTTCCGAAAGGGTTTGAGCGTCTGATAACCTTTTATATTCTAAGATTTTTTGTTCATAAGTTTGCGCCCAATCATCAGGTATATATGCGTCTATATGAATATCTATAATGGTGTTTTCATTTTTTGTTGAAGATTTAATTTCATAAGGGTTCTTGCTCCGGCGCGCTTTTATATCTTCAATACATTCTGCTAATAAATTGCAATATGTATCAAAACCGACAGAAGCCATTTGTCCGTGCTGGCGTGTGCCTAAAAGGCTTCCTACTCCTCTTATTTCAATATCGCGAAGCGCAATTTTATATCCCGAGCCAAGGTTTGTAAAACTTTTTATTGATTCTAAGCGCTTTTTAGCGTCATCTTGTAAAACCCCGTTTTTATAAAAACAAAAACAATATGCTTGTCTGTCTGACCTTCCGACACGTCCTCTTAATTGGTAAAGCTGTGCAAGGCCGAAATTTTGCGCGTCATGGATGATTATTGTATTTGCATTTGGTATATCAAGACCCGATTCAATAATTGTTGAACAAAGCAAGATATCGTATTCTTTTTGTTCAAATTTGCACATTGCATTTTCAAGTTCATGTTCTGTCATTTGCCCGTGCGCTATACCTATTCTTGCTGAGGGAACAATATCTTGCAGAGTTTTTTTAAATCTTTCTATCGTTTCAACTTTGTTATAAAGGTAATATATTTGTCCTTCCCTTTGCATTTCTTGATTTATGGCATTTTTAACATAAGTTGCACTGAATTCCCCGACATAAGTTTTAATCGGAAGTCTGTTTTTTGGCGGGGTGTTAATTACAGACATATCTTTTAAACCCGACAGCGCCATATTCAAGGTTCTTGGAATAGGAGTTGCGGATAGCGATAATATATCTATATTTTCTTTATATTGCTTAATTTTTTCTTTCTGGCGAACGCCGAATTTATGTTCCTCATCAATTACCAAAAGTCCTAATTTTTTGAACTTAATATCGTCTGATAGAAGTCTGTGCGTTGCAACAACAACATCTATAGAGCCTTCGTTTATATTTTTAATTGTTTCTTTTTGTTCTTTTTTTGTACAAAATCTGTTTAAAATAGCCATTTTGATATCATAAGGTTCAAAACGTTCTTTAATTGTTTCAAAATGCTGCATAGTAAGGATTGTGGTAGGTGCAATTAAAGCTGTTTGATAGCCTGACATTACGGCTTTAAACATGGCGCGAAGCGCAACTTCTGTTTTTCCGAAACCAACATCAGCGCAAATCAGCCTATCCATGGGCTTTGTATCTTCCATATCTTTCTTGGTTTCGTTTATGGCTTTCATTTGATCGGGAGTTTCGATATATTCAAAGTTATCTTCCATTTCAAACTGCCAGGTTGAATCAGGTTCAAATTGAATACCCTGCGCCATTTCCCTTTTTGCATACAAATCCAATAAATCATAAGCAATTAATTCAAGTTCTTTTTTAGCTTTTGCTTTTGTATTTTCCCAAGCGTTTCCGCCCATTTTGGAAAGTTTGGGTTTGGCATTTGTACCGCGATAGCGTGTTAAAAGGTTGATTTGTTCTGCCGGCATGAATAGCTTATCACTGCCTTGGAACTGAATTTCAAGGTAATCTTTTTGGGTATCGTCTATAATTTGTTTTGAAATACCGTTATAAATGCCTATGCCATGGATTGCATGAACTACATATTCGCCGGCTTGAATATCATCAATAGATTCAATATATTCAACATTTTCTTTGTTTGAATAGTGGCGCTTTGCTGTAATATCCCGATTTCTTTTATTAAAAAGTTCTTTATCACCAATAAAAATTATACGCTCTTTATCCCAAACAGCACCTTTTGAGGATATATCGCTATGGTAAAAAATTGAAGGAGAAAATATTTCCAATTCATCAAAAATTTCTTTTAAACGTGTCGGAAAATTGGTGCAAATATGAATTTTATAATCCAGATTGAGATATTTTTTAATAAATTTAGAAGCATCCATGATGTCGGATGAAAAAAACGGCACTAAATTCATATCGAATTCAATTAATTTGTCATAATTATCATCTAAAAAATTATCTAATCCTATAGTATTGAATTTTTTTACCGATAACAGAAATTCATCCGCTGCTGTATGGTTTAATTTTTCAAGGGGAAGTTTTAAATTGCTTGATATGGCTTCATTATAGGCATTTATATCATTTTCATCATATAGTTTATATTTTGATAAAACGGCGCTTGTTTCATCAAATAAAATTATATAATCGTTGAAAAAATCCAAAAAAGACGCGCTGTTATTTGAAAAATAATTATAGTAATATTCAATTCCTTCAAAATAACCTGTTTCTTGCAGTTTTTCAATTAATTCTTCTTTGATTTTTGTTTGAAAATCGTTAAGTTTTAAACCGTTAATTTTTTTTATAAAATTATTTTTGTTATCATCATCTAAAATAAATTTATATAACGGCAGAATGTTTATTTCATCAATATGAGAGTAGCTTTTTTGGGTATTCGGGTTAAATTTTCTTATATCTTCTATGGTATCGGCAAAAAATTCAATTCTGACAGGGCAATCTGTTAAGGTGTAAATATCTAAAATATCGCCTCTAAGCGCAAATTCGCCTATATCTGATACTTGAGTTGTTCTTTTGTAGCCATATCGGGTTAATTTTTTTGCAATTTCCGAGTAATCTATGCTTAAATCTTTTTTAAGTTTAATAGAGTTATTTTTATAAAAATCAATTGTATTGAACCTTTCAAGTAATGATTTAGTGCTTGCAATAACAATATTAGGCCTGTTCAGTAAAATATTAACCTGTTCCTGATAAGTATAATAATTTTTATCCAAATCGCAATATCGGCTTATTTCCTGCATAGGAAAGATGTAAGAGTCTTCATTGAGAAGATTTTTTAAATCTTTTTGATATTTTAGCGCAGATTGTTCATCAGATGTTATATATAATACTTTTTTATTGTTTTTTACAAGGTTAGCCGCTAAAAACAAATTAAAAGGAGCTAAAAAGCCTGATAAACTAATATGTTTAGCGCTTTTTAAAGGAATAGAATTAAGGGCTTTAAAGATATCTTCAAACATCTTATAGTTTGTTATCACCCTTCATTCCTACGTTTCTTAGTCTGCGTTCAATGTCGCGCCACCAGCTTAATTTGTCTTTGTACAGATATCTGTATCCTTCAAAATTACCGCTTGAAACCTGTAATCTGTGATTATCACAGAATATTTCAAAATCATGTGCTAAATTATGGCAAAATTCTTTCCTATCCTGATTAAATTCGTAATAAGGGGTAACTTTGCCAAATTCCACAATAATTTCAGGTTTATCCTGTCTTAAGAATGTATATATTTGACTAACAGGGCAAAGATTGACACCGCCATAATTTTTAACTGCCTGTTCAATTAAATAAGCAATGCCCGATTGAAAAACCTCGGGGCGGTAATGAGGCGGTCTTACTATTCCTTGGGGAAAAAGCCAAAAATTAATATCGGGAGCATTAAGGGTAGTTGCCGCATATTTAAGGGATTTAATTGCATCTTGTGCGGTTTTTTTATTTATCGGAAAACAACCTATATATTGAAAAAGAGGAAATCTGTTCATATCCTCAATCATAAGACGCATACGCCCGCGGAATAATCTTCTTATTATATTGTAGCCTATTATACCGTCCCACCAATTGTTATGATTGGTATAGAAGATTGTGGCATAATTTTTATCACGTTGTTCAACATTTTCTACACCCTTATACATTAAGGAGTAAAACCTGTTTGCAACCATTCTTTTAAACACAAAATCCGCAACAAACATCCAAAAAGGGTTATCTTTCGCTGTTCTGAATTTTTCAACTCTGTTTCTTAATATCGTAGGTGGTGTATCTGAATACAAGTGTTTTGAAACTTCAATTGTTTTCATTATTTATCCTCTATGATTCTGTTTAATTGACAGTGCGCCCTGAATGAAGTCAGTTCTTTTTCTATCTTTTTCGTCATATTATTAAGGTTTAACAATTTTGCCATTTCTATAGTTCTATTATACATCTTTATAGTATTTTGGGCGAATTCAAATTTCTTGTTATCTGCCTGTGAAGATAATTTTTCGCGCGCGATATTTGATTTTAAGCGGTTTAACCTTACCTGCAAATACAGCAATTCATTTGCATTGGCGCTCTGTAAAGCTAAATCGCAATACATTTGAGCATTTTCTTTATCGTTTAATTTTAAATAAGATTTTGCAAGAAGCTCTTGGAACATGATTTTAAAATAGAAGTTGTTGTTTTGTGCATTTTCACATATTTTAACAGCTTTCTCGCATATTTCAATGCAATACATATCCGCTTTGTTGTTCGCTGTTGCGGCAGCGGAAATATACCATGCCAAAAGTGCGCCGAAGGCAATTTTTTTGCTTGAAAAATATTGCATTTCTTCTGTTGCAATTTCAATTGCTTTTAAATATGCTTTTTCTTCCAAAAATACATATCCTAAAAGTGTTTTTAGAAGATTTTTGGATAATTCGTCCCCTGCATTGTTTGCGTAAGCTGTTGCTTCAAATAAATCATCTTTTATGGAATCTATATCAAGACGCAGTATTTTATTGATGATACTTATGATATTCCATTTGCAAACCAAAGTAGGATTATCTATAACATAAGAATAATCTTTTATGATTTCCTGTAAAATGTTGTCCGATTCAACAAAATACCCCCTTGAAGTGTTTGCAATAGCGCTTGCGTACGCAAGACGAACTTTAAGAGAATCAATTTTTGCGCCTTTTTCGCGTGATAATACTTTATTGATTTCGTTTATTAATTCAAATGCCAAAGGAGAACCTTGTTCACAGTAGCTTTGGGCTAAAATTATATTCACTTCTATCCAGGTGTAAAAAATTTCAGATTGCTTAATCCATTTGTGCTTTACGAAAATATTTAAGTGTTTTTGTAAAGCAGGATTGATTTCGGTATTAACAATGCTTGAAATTGCTTCCCAAGAACCCAATTGCAACAGGGCTTCCAGCTTTCTTGCTTTGATTAATGCGATTTGTAATTCAATAGTAGAACGTTTTTCGGATTTATCTTTTATATCAAAATATTTTAAAACATTATCCACAACTTCAACAACACCTGTGAAATCCTGTGTTAAATAAAGACTTTTTACCAAATATCCGGATAAATCTATTATTTTATTAACATCTTCATTTTTCTGTGCGGAAACAATTGCGTTTGTAAGGTAATCTTTCGCTTCTGAAGGACTTTTTATGTAGATTAATTTTCCCAATCTTTCACAAATGTTGTTTTTTGTATAATCAAAATTTTCAAGCTGTACATTTTCAAGCAAAATAAGACTTTGTTTTTGCGCCATTGCATAGATATTCAAATCGCCAATATAATTTGCATATTGAAGATTTTTAGTCCAAAGGCTGAAGGCAAGCTCTTTGTTGTCGATAATTTGTGCTAAAATAGGGCAGATTAAAGGGGTTGAAGTTATTTTATTATTTAATTCAACAAGCATTTTTTTAGCGTCAAGTTTTATTAATTCTTCTTCTTTTGCCCTAATATAGCAATATGACCAAGTCAGCGAATTTTTGAAACCATAGATATCGTCAACTTTTCTTTTTAAATAGCCTTTCTTATCAAGGCTTTTTACGATATCAAAGAATTCATTTTCGCTAAGGTTGAAAACACTTGTTAATACATTGTAGTCAATTCTGTTGCCTAATAAAGATGAAGCCATTAGGAATACATATTCTTTTTGATTTTGTTCTTTAAGGAAATCCAGCCTTAAATAAAAACATTCTTCCAAGGTTGCGGGCAGTTCAATATCTACATTATCTTTTTTGAATGTAACGGTTTTATCTTTGATATACAGGATTTTTCTTTCATATAAATATTGAAGAATTTGTTCTATGTATGCGATATTTCCCTGCGCATTGTATGCAATTTGAGATAATATTTCATCGGGAACATCTGCATCTAATCCGAGAGAATTTCTTGTAAAAGATTTACATTCCGAGCCGTTTAATGAGCGAAGCGAAATATTCAGGCAGTTTGCACTTGTTAATTTGCTGGATTGGAAATAAATTGCAACGGAGTGCCTGTTTTTGTAGCCTAAAATCATTTTTGCATTGTGCTCAAAATAATTTTCGTCAACAAGATATTTTAAAAATCCGAAAGATGATTCATCAATTAAATCAAAATCGTCAATCATAAAAATTACGTTTTTATGCTGTTTTATGTAGTTGAATACTTCGCTTAAATATCTGTATGTAATTTCTTTATTAATTAAAATATTTTCAAAATAATCGCGCTTAATGGGATAGATTAAATTCGCAAGAGTTTCTAAATTATCTTCATCAATGCGTTCGAGATTAAGTTTTTCCAAAACCTTTTTTTCAAAATTTTTAATATTAAATTCTTCCTTCAAAATAACAGGACAATCAAAAAGACTTATAAAAAAGCTCTGTATTAAGCCGTAAGGGCTTACTTGGGTAAGTGCGGAACAGCATGCGTAAAATACAATTGTATTATCTGTTTTCATGCGGTTTATTTTGTAATAAAGATCATTCAATAGATGAGTTTTTCCCGCACCGCGCGGAGCATTAATCGAAATTGCTCTTATTTGCGAATTGTTATCGGCAAGGTTTTCTAAAATAATTTGAGAGGCTTTTTCGTATTTAACGTCTTGCGTTTCTTCAAAAACGGGTTTTTGATCTAAAAATATCATTTTGTATGAATCGGGGGCAATTTTAATTAAAGATAATTCATTATTCAAAATTAAATATGCACCATTTGACACAACAACGTCTTTGTCAGAGCCCAGTTTTAATTGCGGAACTTCCTTTAATTTGTCAAATTCTTCTTTCGTTGAAATAACAAACTTATATAAAACACCGCAGTTAAGAGTTTTTTCAAGAATTTGGTTGAACTTATCACATTCTTGTTCAAATTTATTTAATTTATCAAGAATTTTAACGGGTTTCTTATAATTAAAAGGAAACATCACAAGGCGCGGAGTAATAAATTCGCATACTGCGCCAAAAGCAATTTTGATTGTGGTTTTAATATTTTGAACAACTTTTTGCTTGAATTCTTCCGTATTATATTTTTCAAAAATATCTTCTATATTGGTAAAATCAACATAAATTAAAAGATTTGATTCCTGTTTTTTTGTTTTTACGTTGTGCCGGGTGGGTTGAGTTTCTTCTATGTTGATTTTTTTAATGGGGGGAGTATTCCTGTTGATTGCTTGATTTTCAAGTGCTTCAATATCCGTACTGTTTTCAAATTGATATCCGCACTTTCTGCACAAAGAGCTTGTGGCATAATTTGCACTATGACACTGCGGGCAGAATTTTACAAAAGTAAAGCCGCATTTTTTGCAAGACGTAGAACCCAGACGCGAAGGAGAACCGCACCGCGGGCACTTGAAAATAAGTTTTAAATTACAGTTGGGACAATTTGTATCATTCGGGGATACTTTTGCCTTGCATTTAGGACAAATCAAACCAATACCCTATATAGTTAACTATACTGTAGATTATAATACAAAATATTTAATTTGATATTTTATTGTAAACTTTGTAAATTTTTTATTCATTTATTTTTGTCTGATGTAATATTTTAATTATGAAATTAGGAGTTAATATACACCATATTGCTACTTTAAGAAATGCAAGAGGCGGTGTAGAACCAAGCATAATTGAAGCGGCTAAAACAGCGCTTAGGGAAGATATCCTAGCGCTTACTATGCACCTGAGGGAAGATAGAAGACACATTCAAGATAAAGATTTGTATGATGTCAAAAAACTTGGTGCAAAAATCAACCTTGAAATGGCGGCAACAAAAGAAATTCATGATATCGCTCTTAATCTTGTTCCGTATAGCGTTTGTCTTGTGCCTGAAAGAAGGCAGGAAGTTACAACAGAAGGCGGGTTGAATGTTTTTGCGCAAAAAGATTACTTAAAAGAATACATTAAACCTCTCCAAGATAAAGGAATATTGGTCAGTCTTTTTATAGACCCTGATGAAGAACAAATTAAATCCGCATCATACATTGGTGCAGATTATATTGAAATGCACACAGGGGCGTTTTCTTTAGCTTTTCAGGAAGGAAATTATAAAGAAGAATTTGAAAAGCTGAAAAAAGGTGCAAAACTTGCTCAAACTTTGGGTTTAAAAGTAAATGCAGGGCATGGCTTGAATTATGAAAATGTGTATCTCATGAAAGAAATTCCTGATTTATGCGAACTTAATATCGGGCACAGCATAATTTCAAGAGCAATTTTTGTAGGGTTAAGTCAAGCGGTTAAAGAAATGCTCAGCTTAATAAAATAAAAAGTTTTGTTAATTTATATTGACATTAAATTATGTCTTTAATATATTAGTATAGCAGATAGGTTGATCGCGCCTAAATGTTTTGAAGTCAACATTCAAAACTGCGATTCCTCAAAAGAAAGGATACACAATGTACGCAATAGTTGAAACCGGCGGAAAGCAATATAAATTTGAAGAAGGCAAATATGTCGATATCGAATTGTTAGAAGCTAACGCTGATGAAAAAATAACTTTTGATAAAATCGTTATGCTCGTTAACGGTAAAAAATCAAAAGTCGGAAGACCCTATGTAGCTTCTGCTACGGTTGACGGTACCGTTGTTAAAAATGACAAAGCTAAAAAAGTAATTGTTTACAAACAACGTCCTAAAAAGGGCACAAGAGTTAAACAAGGTCACAGACAACAGTTCACTCGCGTAATGATTAACAAAATCAATACAAAATCAAAATCGGCAAAGAGTGAAGAAACAACAGGAGAAGAATAACAATGGCACATAAGAAGGGTGTAGGTTCATCAAAGAACGGACGCGACAGCGAAAGTAAGAGATTAGGCGTTAAAAAATACGCTAATGAAACAGTTGTTGCAGGAAATATAATTGTAAGACAACGCGGAACAAAAATTCATCCGGGTGTTAATGTTGGTATAGGTAAAGATGATACTTTGTTTGCTACTGCAGACGGTATAGTAAAATTTGAGCCTTACAGAAGAACACGCAAACAGGTAAGCGTTTATCCTGTTCAAGCGTAATAAAAATTTAATATGGATGGGAGCGTAGCTCAGTTTGGTTAGAGCGCTTGCCTGTCACGCAAGAGGTCGCGGGTTCGAGCCCCGTCGTTCCCGCCATTTATAAAAAGCCCGCTAGTCGGGCTTTTTTTTGTAGGTGCAAATTAACTATAAGAGGTTTTTATGGTTTTAGGAAATAAGTTAGGTTTGACAAATTCAGCAGATTTAGCGAGAGAAGAAGAGCGTATTAGTAAAACTAAAGCTATAAAAATGTTTGAAACAGGCTTTTTAGATAATTTAGAAGCCGGGAAATTTAATACTCTTGCTAAAATTCATAAATTTTTATTTGAAGATATATACCCTTTTGCAGGTGAAATCCGTACCGAAAATATTGCAAAAGGAAGTTTTCGCTTTGCTCCTGTAATGTATTTAAAGGTATCATTAGAACATATTGATTCTATGCCGCAATCAAATTTTGATGAGATAGTAGAAAAATATGTAGAAATGAATGTAGCACATCCTTTTAGAGAGGGAAACGGAAGAAGTACAAGAATTTGGCTTGACTTAATTCTAAAAAAAGAAATCGGCAAAGTTGTTGATTGGAGTAAACTCGATAAAGAAGATTATTTGCTTGCAATGGAAAGAAGTCCTATTAAAGCGGTTGAGATAAAAGAACTTTTAAGGAATGCCTTAATTTCAGATGTGTACAATAAAGAAGTGTACATGAAAGGAATTGATGCAAGCTATCATTACGAAGGTTACAATATATTTAAATCTGAAGATTTAAAATAATATTTATGCTGTCATACCAAGTAAAGATATAAGTTAGCATATTTTTTGAAAGTTTGAATTTTGGCTATTTAAAATTTACCAACTTTTTACCAAATTCAAATGCTTTTTCAAGGTCTTTTGGAAAATGTTCATCTCTATATTTTGCTTTTTCTTTTTCGTCAAATAAATCTATATCATATTTTGAATAATCTATAAATTGATATGTATTATAAGCGTATAGAGCTTCTGAATAGCCAAAAACAACTTTGCAGTTATCAACACTGACATCTAAAATTCTTGGGTAATCGTATTTTTCAACCATTTCCTTCGGGCAATTCATTGTGTAAATTATCCCGACAGGAATGACGCGCGGTCTTAAACTTTTTAGTCCGCCTGTTTTTTTATCAACTAAATATGTATGAACAGGGAATAAAAGTCTTTCTAAAAAACTTCTGAATTCACCGGTCGGCATTGAAAAGTAAACGGGTGAACCGATAATAACAGAATCTGCCTGAATACATTTTTCAAGTACCGGTCTTAAATCATCTTTGATTGCGCAAACGCAGTTTGTGTTATTACCCTTTCTTTTACAGGCAAAACAACTTAAACAACCTTTGTAATTCAAATCGTATAAATTAAAATATTCAACTTCTGCTCCTGCAGCTTCGCACCCTTTTTGTGCTTCTTTTAATAATTTTGCCGTATTAAAATTTTTTCTCGGACTTCCGTTTAAAATTACAACTTTTTTCACTATTCACTCCTTTTATTTATATATTCTTACATTTATCAGACAGTTTTTATAAACGGGTGCAAAAGTATATGAAATAAGTAAATGCAATAAAACCGTTAAACCGCCTAATAAAATATTTTTTAATCTTGCGAAACTCATCTAAATTAATATCACTCATAGTTTAATAATATCATAAATTCAGCTGAAAAGTTTTTGCAATAGAAGTTTACAAACTAACAAATACTTTATATTCATTATATAGTATATAAAATACTGTCTTTTCGATAGAATTTAAGGTTGGAAGCCTTTAAAACGCTATAAAAGAATTTGGGGTAAAAATAATGAATAATAACAGCAGGTTAAAATAAATCTTGGACAAATGAAAATAGCAGGCAAATACCCGTAACAATTAACGAAAAAGCATACTATACAAATATAAAACAATCCCCTTCAGGCGAAGAAGTACTAAATTACTCATATTCAGATAATAAAATTAACGTTAAAAATGCAAAAGGAACAAATATCGCCTCGATAAAACCAACTTTAATTGACGGCAAATACCAAGTGATTTTATAGTTAACACCGCTATATCAACAAATGCTGAATCGCGGGTAATTTTATAAACAATACTTCTGCAGCAATCGCGGTGTTATATATAATACAGGAGCTATTACAAATATGCAAATTGTGACCTGTAAGGTATAGGTATATACATTACGGCATAGACATTATGAACAAAACCGATTTTACGGCTAATGATGTATCTTTACCGGAACTTTCCGTTAAACTATTTATCTGTTAAAGATTTAAAAACTTGGGTTCGCCCTAAGTCGATGTGAAATGAAATTGTTGACAATAATAATACATTGAGGTTTACTTTAATAGAATAGTCTGTTACAATTGTTTACTTTTTATCAATTTTTATTTTCAGGTGCTTTATTCAAGGTACTGACGATAAAAATATAAGGATAGTGTAATGAAAATTTCTAATATTTCCCCTAAAAATTCCACATTTTATACTAAAAAGAATATTGCTTCAACAAAAGCATTGATTAATAATAATAAATACGAACTATCGAACAACACGCTATCAGAAGCAATCGGCAGGTCGCAAGTTTCATTTAACGGCAAATTCGGTAAAAATTCTTTAACATATACATACGATTCTCAAGAACCTTTCGGAAATAAAGACCATATAATATATAACAAAGAAGACGGCAGTTTTACAATTGAAACTATCACAAAACAAGCTACTATTGTAAGGCATTATGACCCTAAAAATTCAGAGGAAACAATTACAAAAACTACAAAAGATTATGTATCCTTCAAACAAAATTCTCCCCAATATTTTTCACACAGAAAAACAGCAACAGACGGAACTGTTTTGTATTCTTATGTCCTTGAAAAAAGTACAAATAATTCACTTGAATTCATAAATGACGAAGATTTAAAAAGACAAATTATAATCAGAACGGAAAATGGCAGAAAAGATGTCAGAATTCGTGATTTAGAAACAAATAGCTATGTATATAGCGGTGAAAAAGCATGGATTAAAGAAACTGATGAAGAAGCGGCTTGTGAAATTACAAAAAATGCCATAACGGATGTTATTGTAAGAAAAGAATCGTTAAGCAACGGAACCGACTATTTCTTGGAAGAATATTATGAAGATACAGGATATCTTGCAAGGGAAGTTTATTATGATAAAGCGGGAGAATTATTCTGTGATGTTAATTATGACAGATATGGAAATATTCTTTCAAGAAAAATGAGAACCAGAAATAAAAAAATAGAAGAATATATTCAATATGCGCAAAATGGTTCTGAAGAAATCCACACAAAAAAATATTTTGACAGACGCGGAAATATTGCAAGAAATACTACATTCTACCCGAATACCGATAAAATTCAAAAAGATTTACTTTATAATCAAGATACAATAGAAGAAATTAACTATAACAGATATCCAAACAGAGCCTTGTCTTCGCATATTTACGATAAAGCAGAGGGTACTCTTTTAGAAGAAACAAATTTCTATGAAGACGGTACAACTCCAAAAACAACTATAACATATAGAAACAGCGGTTTTAAGGTAAAAACAAGCTACAGCAGAAACGGTTTTCCAAAAATACTTGAAAAATATACTTCAACAGACTTTTTGGTATATGTTGAAGAATATCGTGAAAATTCTGCAATTCGCGCAAAAACAACAAGGATTAACCCCTTATCTCAAACCGTTACATCTTACGAATATGATAATACGGGCGAATTTCCTGTTTATAAATTTGTATATGATAAAGACGGAAATATAATCGAAAGTGCATATTATTATCCTCATTCGGATAATGTTAATGTAAAATACGAATTTAAAGACGGCTATAAAACAGAATATGTTTATAGCAGGGACGGACATTTCCAAGGCAGCAAAAAAGAAAAATACCGCATTGAAAAACAGTATGACAGCGAAACGGATTTTAAAATATTTACCGGCAATAATCTGTTAAATGAACCGGGTATTTCTAAAGAAGAAAGAAAAGAAATTCTAGAGAAAATATCAAGCGTTTTAGGTTCTGCAGTGGGTGATTATTCTTCAATTACAAAAAAAGAATGGCAGGTTGTATTAGAAGCGCTTGAGCTTGATGAACTGGCCGAACTTGAAAAAATGGATAAAAGTTTATATAGAAAATTAGCTAAAAAATGCCATAATGACTTACATCAGGATGACCCCAGTAAAGAAAATGATTGTTTATTCAATATCATAAGTTATTTTCATGATAAAAATTCAAAAATCGCATAAAATAAAACTTTATGATACAATATAGGCATGTATAAAGTCAGTGTTTTAATGCCTGTTTATAATGTTAAGGAAGAATACCTGAAAGAATCAATTGAAAGTATTCTTAATCAAACATTTTCCGATTTTGAATTAATTATTTTGGATGACGGTTCAACAAACGATATTGAAACTGTTGTAAAATCGTATAATGATGACAGAATAGCTTTTTATAAAAATGAAGAAAACCTTGGTGTTTCAAAAACAAGAAACAAATTGCTTGACTTAGCCAAGGGCGAATATGTTGCATTTCAAGATTCAGACGATATTTCATATCCTGCAAGATTGGAAAAAGAAGTCAAATTCTTAGATGAAAATCCTGAAATTTCAGGGGTGAGTTCTTGGCTTGAAACTTTTCCTAATAACAAATTTATCCCTATGCCAAAAAACATTAAAGCAATTGATTTTCTTGGCGGGTGTTTGTTTTCACAACCTGCCTCAATGCTTAGGATAGAAGATTTCAGAAAAAATAATTTTTATTATAATGCCGATTTAACAACGTCTGAAGATTACGACTTATGGGCCAGAGCGGTTAAGGTTTTAAACTTTGCAAATCTGCAAGAACCGCTTATAAAATACAGGAAAAATCCGAATTCTTTGTATCACCGCTCAAATAAAAAAGCTGTTGAAATAGATAAAAATATTAAAAACGAGTTGTTGCAATATCTTGTGGGTTCGGAAAAACTGCAAAAGGAAGTTTTGGAAACCGTAACAAATTATTATCAGAAAAAAACAAGCATTTTTGAAAAAATAATTTCTGTCAGAAATGAATGGTATGGATATGAAAAGCACAAAATGCTTGTCATTTTAGGTTTAAAAATTAAATTATTCAAATATTCGGTTAAATAATCAGGGTGCATAGGGGTGAAAAAACAGAAAATCATCAAATTTCAAGGCGGACTTGGCAATCAAATGTTTCAGTATGCACTTGGCGAAGCTCTTAAAAAAGTTGGCAATACAGAGGTTCTTTTTGATGTTTCATGGTTTAAAAAATCTCAAAAAAAAGCACATAAAAAAGGACTTGGTATCAGATATTATGAAATGAATATTTTTAATAATATAAATATAAAATTTGCAAATAAATGGCAGATTTTATGTGCAAAAGCTCTTGATTTATTGGGATTTTGCAAAAAATATAAAGAAAAAGACCCGTTTTATTATGATGAAGATATTTTTTCGGATAAATATAATTACTATAGCGGATATTTTCAAAATGAAAATTACTTCAAAGATATAAAAGAAAAACTTATTAACGATTTTGAACTTCCTATGGTTCGATCAGAGGATGAATACAATAAAAATTTAATAAATAAAATTAATTCCTATAAAAATCCCGTATTTATCCATGTTAGGCGCGAAGATTATGTTAATTTGGGCTACACTATATCTTTAGAATATTATAAAAAAGCTGTTAAATATATAAAAAAACATGTTGAAAATCCTAAGTTTTTTGTATTTTGTGCTGAAGATACAACCTATATTCAAAATAATTTTAATATAGATTGTGATTTTGAACTTATAGGAGAAAAAAATAAAACCCGCGACAGCTTCTATGAAAATATGCGCCTAATGCTTATGTGCAGGCATGGAATTCTTGCAAACAGTTCTTATTCATGGTGGGGTGCTTGGCTTAATCAAAATGAAAATAAGATTATAGTTGCACCGAGTCCATGGCTCAATGGTGATGATAAAATAATTCCTGAAACTTGGGTTAAAATAAAGGTTTAATATGAAAATAAAATATATTATAGAAGATATTATTGATTTTAAATATAATTTTAAATCTGTCTTGGCAGATTTAATTCCTTTTAAAACTTTAAGAAAAAAAATTAAAGCAGATATTCAAAGGAAAAAAGCAAAAAATTCGCTTGAAAAAATAAGAAAAAGATTAAACTGCAAAATGGATAAATATTCTTATTGCGATAAATCTTTATATGTGGGATGTGCTAAAACAACCATAGGAAAATTTTGCTCAATCGGCAGAAATGTTGCAATAGCACCGGGTATGCACCCTTTAAATTATCTTTCAACATCTAATTATTTTTATGTTGATTATATGGGCTGGAGAAATGAAACAGAATATGATGATATGCTAAAACCCTGCCATATAGGAAATGATGTTTGGATTGGGCATGGGGTATTTATTAAAGACGGTATAAATATTGCAGACGGTGCGGTTATTGCAGCAGGTGCCGTTGTTGTTAAAGATGTTCCCCCTTATGCAATAGTCGGCGGAGTTCCCGCTAAAATAATTAGGTATAGATTTGATGAAAAAACTATTGAAAAATTGCTTAACTTAAAATGGTGGGATATGGATGAAGAAATTCTTAAAAAATGCCCTTATAAAGACATAAATAAGGCAATTAAGTATTTGGAAGAAATAAAAAAGGGTAAAAATGAAATTTAAAAATAATAAAATATATAAAATAGATAAAAACGGCAAAAAACACAGAATTTTTTGGATTTGGGGACTGAATTTAATTTGGCAGGGAAGTAATTCAACGGTATATCTGTATGAACCTTGCGTAAGATTTAGAAATTCAAGGCTTGTAATGGGTGAAAATGCAACAGCGACATTCAAATCTTCAAAAACAAAATTAAGAAAAATGGATATCCATGTGTGGTCTGAAAACGGTTCTCTTGAAATAGGACACGACTTGCTTCCGAACTTAAATTGCAGAATAAATGTTTATAGAGAACCGAACCTGCATGTTAAAATAGGCGATAATTGTATGATGGGGCCAAATGTTACGGTGTCTGCATCAGATGCCCATTGTATTTATCAAACAACAGACGGCAAAGTATTAAACAGGGGCAGGGATGTTGTAATAGGTAATCATTGCTGGTTTACATCAAATGTATCTGTTTTTAAGGGTGTAACAATAGCGGATAATTGTATTTTCGGTGCAGGGTGTAATGTTACTAAAGATTGTTTAACAGCAAATGCTCTATATGTAGGCACTCCTGCAAAAGTAATAAAGGAAAATGTTAACTGGAGCTATGATTTTCCGGAAGGTGATTATTATGTTCAATAAAATTTATGAATATTTATACAGACGCATAAGAAGGGTTAAAAATAAAGCCTACGGCTATGTTTATCTTCCGAATTATAATAATAAAGTTAAAATCATGGAAGGCGATTCTAATTTATATAATGAATTTGGCGAAAAACTTGAAGTGTTTTTTATTAGAGATAAGCACTACAGAAATCATCCTTACAGGGATTCAAGATATTTCATGTGGGATAGGTATAATATCGGTCTTGATACACATTTTTATTCCCATGAATCCATGCTTGAAACTATGGGTAATCCTAAAAGAAGATATGGCTTTTTAACAGAATCTCCCGCAATTGTTCCTAAATCATACAAACTTTTCGATAAATTTAAAGGACTAAACAAAGATTTTGACTTAATTTTTACATATTCTGAAAAAATTCTAAATGAAATTGACAATGCGCGCTATGTGCCTTTTGGCGCTACATTGTTTAACGGGTCATTTGCACCTTGCGATATTTATCAAAAAAAAGATAAAAATATTTCAATAATTTCATCAAATAAAATAATGTGCGAGCTTCATAAATTCAGGTTTCAATTGGCGCTGGATTGCAAAAATAAACATCTTGCAGACACTTTTGGTACATTTGACGGCGGGTCTTGGGTTTCGTTAGATGATACATTAAGAAATTATCGTTATACCATAGCAATTGAAAATATAATTGAACCTTATTTTTTTACGGAACGTTTAATATGCGCCCTTGCAAATCAAACAATACCAATATATTTGGGTGCAACAAAAATAGATAAATTTTTTAATCCGGATGGAATTATTCAAATAACAACAAAAGATGATATTGAACATATTTTAAAACATTGTACAAAGGAAGAATACGAAATAAGATTGCCTGCGATTTTAGATAATTACAAAAGAGTTAAGAAATATATAAAACCTTTTGATTATTTGTATGAAAATTATTTGAGGGAAAATAAATGATATCAATAGTTATACCCACTTTGCAAAAAAGAATTGATGTATTAGAAAAGTTAATTCAAAATCTTAATGAAGATTCATCTGTTGGTGAAATCATTATTATAGATAATTCAACTAAAGGTATTGATTTTGAATATAAAAAATTAAGAGTGATTACCCCTAAGGAAAATCTTTTCGTTAACCCCAGCTGGAACTTAGGCGCAAAAGAAGCAAAATATGATATTGTAGGGCTTTTAAATGATGATATTATTATTCCGTTAAACACCTGTAAAAAAATTCAGGAAAAATTCAATGAAAACCCTAAAATCGGAGCTATGGGTTTTCACATGGATATGGTAGAAGCAATTGATGATATCAAGGAAGCACCTAAAGAAGGTGAACTTATTTTATCTAAAGCTGATTTTGTTGCAGGCGGATATGGTATAGCTTTATTTTTCAAAAAAGAACTCTATAAGGAAATCCCTGAGGGCATGAAAATTTGGTTTGGGGATAATTTTATATTCTCTCAAATTAAAAAATCAAACTTTGATAACTATTGGATAAGAGGGCAAAAAGTTTATCATCTTGGTTCATTATCAAGTGAAGGCTATAAAAAAAGCCCGATTTATAAACAGGATAAAAAAGCATGGGCCAAAGTAAAATATAAATGGTATCATTATATTTTTTCTGTAGAAGAATATTCCGATTGTATTAAAATGAGATTATTAGGCTTGAATATTCGTTTAAAAAGTAAATAATTATGGAAAGTATAAAAAAAGATTTTGATATATTAATAAAAAACGGCTGGCTCGATAAAGAAGGTGCTAAAAAATATCTTCAAAATAAAGATATAATAAATGCCGTAAATTCATCAACAAGCCCAAAGCGTGAAGATATATTCTGTGCGCTAAAATCTGTTTCAAAGGAAAATTCGCGCTGTGTAATTTTAGGAAAAGACCCTTATCCAAACCCGCTCCACGCCCATGGGGTTGCTTTTTCAAGCAAGAATTCCGCAACACCTGATTCTTTAAAAAATATTTTTAAAGCTATAGATAGTGCATATAATTCTAACCTTTTTCAAAGGGCGAATAACGATTTAACCGCATGGCTAAAACAAGGGGTTTTATTATTGAATACATCTTTGACTTTTGAAAAAAACGACGATAAAAAAGTCCAAGCCCAATTGCAAAAGCTCCATGCAAAAATTTGGCAGGGTTTTATACAAGAAATTATTGATAAAATTTTAACTGTAAAACATCCTTTAGTTATGTTTTTATGGGGTAATGACGCCCATAATTTGGTTTATAAATCAATTAAAAATAAAGAATTTAAAACCACAATTCATTCGCGCACCCCGCAAATTGTACCAAACAGCAGTATTATGCTTTTGATGACATCTCATCCTTCGCCGTTATCTGTCAACAGGGGCGGAGATTTCTTAAAAACCGCGCCAAATCATTTTTTGGAATGTGATAAGTTTTTATCAAAAAATAAGATAAACTGGACTATTCTATAGGATAATTATTTTTTTAAAATTAATATTTAAACTTTATTGATGAAAAAAATAATAATCTTTATTCTGTTTTTTAATTTAACAGCAAATGCAAGCACCTACTGGGGTGATGATGTAAAACCAAATAATTCCGATTTTATATTTAATTGTATTTATCAAGCATACAGAAATCTTGAGTATCCAAAAAGAATAATAAGCTGTTTTTTGCAAAATGACAAAGACGCAATGATTTTTGAAACAAAACGTTTTTTAATTAATTCTACCTTCGGACTTTATGAATTGGTAAAAATAATATTGTAAAAATAAAAAGCACCGTAAAAAACAGTGCTTTTATGATAAAGACAATAAAGAGAAAAGAATTAAATGTTATTGAGCCAAGTATGTCAGGGTTTGAAGCATTTGGTTAGCACCTGAGAATACCTGTGAATTTGCTTGTACAAGCCTTTGAGCTAAAATCATATTTGCAAATTGCTGTGCAAGGTCAACGTTTGACGCTTCAAGCGCGCCGGTTGTAACTGCACCTACACCGTTGATGTTTGAAGCAGTGAATACAACATCACCGCAATCTACACCTATTGAATATTGGTTGTTGCCTTGTGCTACAAGACCGTAGTCATTTGTAACTTTTGCAAGCTGCATTTGCATATTGGCCAAAACTAATACGTTAGGGTCAACATATAAAGGCTGTGCACCTGTGTTACCGTGGTTATCGTTTATGATATAACCGTTAGGGTCAGTGTATGAGAAGAATAAATCTCCGCCTTCATCCCCTTGTGCAACAGTAAGAACAGAACCGTCAGAATATGTTACTGTTATAACGCCGTCTAAACCTACCGAAAAACTTTCATACATTTTTGTTGTATCTGATGTTATATCATCCATTTGAGAAATGGTTGCAGTGTAGTTAAGAACTTTTGTATAGTATGTGCCGTCTGTATTTTGGTCTGCCGCTGCAATACTTGTTGCCGCAACAAGGTTTGATGTGCCTGATTCAAATTTCATACCGGGCTGACTTGTTGTAGTTGTACTTCCGTCAGGGTCTGTTGTAGCGGCTGTAGTTGTAGATGTTGAAATTGTAGCGCCGTCAGCATTTTTTGCGGTTACTGTTGTTGTAGCAGTACCGCTTGATACTGTTCTTGTTGTTTCAACAGTAGGGCCTGTAAAGATAATACGGCCGTTTGTAGCTTCATCATCAGTTGTAGCCACAGAAGCCTTAACTACAAGGGCGGGAGCGGCATCCCATGTGCCCGTTGTTGAATTCCAAATTTTTTGATTTGTTTGAGTATTGATTGCATCACGAAGGTCTGAAACTTTTGAACCGGCCATTACAGCGTTTTCCGGTAATGTAATTTGAACTTTGCCCACACCTGTTACTTCAACATAGAATGTTCCTGCAGAAATACCGTTGTGTGTTGTTCCGAGGCCGTTTAAATCTTCAAGAGCCAAGTCTTCAAATTTAATACTTTGAGCATTGGATTGGTCTGAGCGAGTTTCAGCAATATTTTTTGTAGCATATTCTTCAACTTTGAGTGCAGTCGGCAGTTTAATCGGAATATCGCAGTTAGACATTGAAACATTTGTATCCGTACCTAAAACCTTAAAGCCGTTTGCAGTACAAAGATATCCGTTTTCATCCAGTGCAAATGTGCCGTCACGAGTCAAAAGCATTCTGCCGTCTGAATTTAAAATAGTAAACCAGCCGTTACCCGTAATTGCCATATCTGTAGCACGGCCTGTGGTGTTAACGGTTGAAGGTGCGAAATCTTTTGAAATAGAAGCACATCTTACACCTACGCCGACTTGGTAAGGATTTGTACCGCCCATTGTTTGGGTTGAATTTGTACCTGTGGTTCTTGTTTTGTACCAGATATCTTGAAAGTCAACACGAGATGTTTTGTAAGCAGTTGTGTTCATGTTTGCAACATTATCTGAAACAACTGTTAATTGCTCTGTGCCAGCATTCAATCCGGTCATTGAAGTGAATAATGCTTGCGTCATTTAATAACGTCCTTTCTTTATTGTCCTGTGGATTCGGTGGAATCCGTATTAGTTGTGTTTTCTGTGATACTTGTATCATTATTATTTAAAAAAGCATTTGTAAGAGCGCCAATATTGCCCCCAATGTATGACAGCGCTTCTTTAACAAAGTTTTTATCTTCCGTATCGGAACTTGTATCTTCCGGATAAACTTTTGTAACAGATGAAATCGGGAAGTTTTTGCCGTCTATATTAAGGCTTGCGCCTGACGTATCCGAAAAATCGACATATTGAACCTTTCCTTTTGTTGTTTTGCCGTCAACTTCAACTTCAACTGTTTGACCAAGAAAAGAATTTGCCTGATATGCTGTTGAAAATTTTGCAAAACTGCTTGATAAATTTTCCATTTGCTCCAATGTTGTAAACTGTGCTTCTTGAGCCAGCATTTCAGAGTTATCCATGGGGTTTGTCGGGTCTTGATATTGCAACTGCATTGTTAACAGATATAAGAAATCTTGCGATTGTACACTTGATGAATTAGTATCAGCGCCTTGTGCTTGTTTTTGCTGCTGGCGCGCTATGGTTGAATAATTTGTTTCACTAACAACCTGTGAGTGAACTGAATTAGTCATAATTGTCATCCTTATTTAATTTTTAATTTATATAACTTAATGTCTTGTTTAATACGCTTGTGAAATCTTTTGCAAAATTCATGTCATAATTTCTCATTTGCGCAAGATTATCTTTTTGGCGCTGTTGTCTTTGTTGATTTTGATTTTTTTGCTGTTGAGCTTCTTGTTGAAATTCCTTATTATGATTACCTTCGTAGGTAGAAGAATTATCCTGCCCCGCAGTTTTGATTTGTATTGAATTTACATTTACTCCTGCTTCTGTTAACTGCGAACGCAGTGTATGTATATTTTTTTCAATATAATTTCTGACATGTTCGTTTTGTGCGATAATCTGCGTTGTCAGACCGTTTTTATCCGTAGTAAGCTCTATAGACAGCCTGCCAAGGTCATTTGGGCGCAAAACCAGTGTCAGTTTTTGAGAATCTTTTAATTGATAAAGTTTATCGCCTATTTGATTTAGAATATTTGTTTCGGGTGTTTCCTTAGTCGGATTTTGTGCAATATTTTGAACATTTTTTATGGTTATTGCACTGTTTGCAGGGTCATAAGTTACCTGACCGATTGGTGTTTGAGATGAAAGTGTTGAATTTTGGTTAAGTGCAATTTTTGCAACTTCATCTGCAACCGTTAAAGCTATAGGAGTTTCATTTGCGTATGAAATATCTTCTAAAATATCTTCTTGAATTGTGGCAATATTGATATTCAACCCTTGTTTTTGAGGGGTATTTTCCGAACTTTCAATATCAACATCCGAATTATCAATATCCGTATTTAATTCGATATCCTCATCTTTAGTATCTTTAGAATAATCAATTTTTATATCCGTTTCGGGTTTTGTTTCTTTGCCTACAGCTTTAATGGTGCGTTCAGGCTTTATATCTTTGTTCCTTTCAGCATTTCTTAAAGTATCTTCGGATTGATTATTTTTACTATTTGAATTATTTTGATTATTCAAATCCGCAACATCTGTACTTTGTACTTGAATCGTACTATCTTCCTCGGTACTTGTTTCTTGGGTAGTGTTTGCTATTTTTATATCTTCTTTTTTTATATTGTCGAACGGAATTATTTTTTCTACTTCTTTTTCAATTTCTCTGACAAATTCTTTTGGAGTTTTTTCCTGTGTTTGAGTATTGTTTTTTGAAGCGGAAATTTTATTTATTAAATCATCAATTTTTGTTTTATCTTCTTTATCAAGTGATTGATATTCTTGTGTTTTTTCAAATTCTTTTAACTTTGAAACGATTTCTGATACACTGTCGTCATCTTCTATTTTGAATTTATCAAGATTATTTGTATCTTCATTTTTTGTTTCAGTTTCTAAATTATCTTGTTTTGTAATTTCTTTTTTTGCCGTAGTGCTTTCTTTATTTATTTTTGGTTCGTTATTATTAGTTTCCTGAGTTGAGGTTTTTAGAATTTCGTTATTTGATAATTCAATTTTATTATCAGATGATTTTAGTTCTTTTGCATTATCTCTATTTTCAATTAAATCGGATATTTTTTTAATATCAGTTTCAATTGCTTTAATATCTTCTTTTTTGATATCATCTTTTAAAACTTTAACAGCTTCAATTAATTGATTATCTTGCTGTTCAATAGTTTCGCTATCTTCTTTTTTAAGTGTTTCTTCAAGTTTATATAGAACTTTTTTAATATCTTCTGTACTTTCAGAACTTTTGCTATCCTGAGAATTTTTATTAATTAATTCCTTAAGTTCATCTAAACTGTTTTTTAAATCTTTAGTGTCAATTTTTATGGTGTCATCGGGCTTTTTGGCATCTGAAACTTCAGGTTTTAGTTCTGTTTCACCCGTTTTATCTTCTTTATTAATATTTATTTTTGAAATTATTTCATTAAATACATTTTTTGTATCTTTAACAATATCATTTAACTCTATACTATCTTTATTATCTTGAACTAAAGATTTTATTTTATTAAGAGCCTGCATAATACTATCTTTATCATCTTGAGATAAATCCATATTATCTATTTGAGATGAAATTTCATCAACAGATTTTATTATGTAATCAAGATTTTTAGAATTGTCTGTATCAATATCCGAAAATGCGCTTTCTATATCAATATATTCTTCATTATCAGATGTTATCGGTATATCAAATGTAACCAAAATGTTTTCAACAATTGTTTTGATTTCATTTTGAATATCATCCGAAACATTTTCCGTATCTACGGTTACTTGTGCTTTTAGTTCGGTAGTTTGTGCACCTTCTAAAGAAAAGGGTGATGACTCAAGTGTGTCTTTATTTATATTTTGAGGACTTGTATCTGATTTTTCAGATGTTTTTGTTTGTGTTTGATTAGCATTGATAGGTGTTTGACTAAAAGTAGTATCTTTTTTTTGAGTTGTTTGACTGTTATTAATATTTGTTGTTTTTGTATTTGTATCTGTAGAGCTATTTTTTGCTGTTTTTGTTGTTTGGTTATTTTGAACATTTTTTGAATTATTTTGTGTTGTTTGTATTGTTTGGTTGTTTTGAGCTTGGGTTTGGGCTTTGGCTTTATTGCTTTGACTTTGATTTTGATTTTGAGTTTGAGTTTTATTTTGGGTTTGAGCTTGTGTTGTTTGAGAATTGTTTATAGCATATTGATTAATTGAGCTGGTATTTGATTTAACAGCTTTATCAATAAAGTTACTTTGCGTTTCTTCGACTTTATTTACGGCATTAGTCATTAAAGTTGAAAATTTGCCGTCATTATCTGTCTTAGCAATATTTGAAAAAGGTACAACATTTGTTGTTGTATCAAGCAATTCAATATTTTGTACTATAGCGTCTGCCATTTTTATCCCATATTATGCAATATTTCTTCTGGAATTAACAATGTCATCAATTTCTTTAATTTCTTCCAATTGTAATTCTTTTAAATATCGCTCTTTCTGTTTTTCTTCTAGATTTTCAAGGGATTTTACTTTAATATAGGCCTCTTTAACCCTTTGTTGCTGGTTTTCAACGCTAAATTGCATTTTTTTAATCAATTCTTTTTGAACATTGATTTCTTTTTGCAATTTTGCACCATACATTGCGTAATTTGAAATTGTCATCGGGTCAAAATTGTTGCCTTGCAAGTATTCTTCGCTTTTTATTTTGAATAAATTAAGTGTATTAATATTCTCGTTTAATTTATCCTGCTGTTTATTAACGGCACTTAGCAATGTAGCGAGTTTTGTTTGTTCGTCAACTAAGGTTTTTTCGCGTACTTTAAGTACACTCTCAAGGCTGAATTTAAACCTCTTCAACTAAATTCTATCCCCATATAAGTCTATTATCTTATTAATAGGTTAACCTATTTATTTTTAATTTTAATCGTATAATTTTAGGATATTTTCAAAAAAAGCTAATATGTTTATATGAAAATTAAATTTTTTCATAAAAATTTTTGGCAATCCAAAATTATTCACTTATAAAGTCAATAAAAAGCACCCCTGAATAAATCAGAAGTGCTTTTTGATAATTAGCATAAAGCTATTTCATTAATTCGCCGACTGCCTTATAAACAGACATTCTTTGAGCTGCGTCTTTTTCAGCTTGAGAATATAAGTTTTCAGCAGCTTGCGGGTTTGTCTTAAGAAGTGATTTATATCTTCCTTCAGATCTGATGAAGTCTTGGTAGCTTCCTTTAGGATCTTTTGCATCCCAGCTAAACGGTTGTTCGTTACTTGGGTTGTATCTGTATAGCGGGAAGTAACCTGCTTCAACGGCACGTTTTTGTTCTGTCTGAGTTTTAGACATATCAATACCATGCGCAATACATGGAGCATAAGCAAATATGATAGATGGGCCGTCATAGGCTTCTGCTTCTTGGAATGCTTTTAATGTTTGCATTCTATCAGCACCTAGAGCAACGGAAGCAACATATACATAACCATAAGACATACTCATTAAGCCCATATTTTTCTTATATGTTGGTTTACCGCCTGTAGCAAACTTGGCAACAGCGGCTGTCGGTGTTGATTTAGAAGCCTGACCGCCTGTATTAGAATATACTTCGGTATCAAGAACCAAAATATTAACGTTTTTATTTTGAGCTAATACATGGTCGATACCGCCGTAGCCGATATCATTTGCCCAGCCGTCACCACCTATAATCCAGATTGATTTATCGCAGAAGTAATCTTCTAATTCTTTGATTTTCTTCATGGTTTCGCAACCGCATTCAGCTGCATATTTATCAATAAGGACTTTAGCTTTGGCTTGCGCCTTTATTGCTTCATCAGTTTTAGAATTATCCCAGTGGCTCATAGCTTCGCTTAATGCTTCTTTGATGTCAGCAGGTGCTTCTTTTTTTGCTAAAACTTCTTCAACATATTGTTTTAACATTGCACGATTAGAATCTACAGCCATTCTCATACCGAAACCAAATTCAGCGTTATCTTCAAATAATGAATTAGCCCAAGCAGGACCACGGCCTTCTTTATTTTTAGTATAAGGAATTGTAGGGAATGTACCTGAATAAATTGATGAGCAGCCTGTAGCGTTTGCAACAATTGCGTTTTCACCGAATAATTGTGAAACCAGTTTAACATAAGGTGTTTCACCGCAACCGGCACATGCGCCACTGAATTCAAATAACGGTTTTCTTAACATTGCACCCTTGATTGATTTAATGTTATTTTTACCCATTACGTTATCAGGTAATTCATCAAAGAATTTTTCATTTTCAAGTTCACATGCTTCAACTTCTTTTTCAATTGTTGACCAAGTGAATGCTCTTTTTTCTTCGGGCATTTTCATTGTAGGACATTGATCGGCGCAAACTCCGCAGCCTGTACAATCCATGCAATATACTTGAACTTTGAATTGTTCGCCGTTTGCATTCGGTTTAGCGTCAACTGTCTTAAATGATTTAGGTGCATTAACCATATTTTCTTTTTCAATTAATTTTGTACGAACTGCCGCATGAGGACAAGCAGAAGCGCAAACACCGCATTGTAGGCAGTTTTCAGCAACCCAGTGAGGAACTTTTGGTGCAATTCCGCGTTTTTCAAGGCAAGCTGTTCCTGTTGGTATAACGCCATCAACCGACATTGCGCTAACAGGAATATCGTCACCTTTTTGCCTCATACAAGGTTCAATAATGCTGCGCGCAAATTTATCTGCATCTTTTGATATCATTTCAACATCATCAACGCAGCCTGCACCTTCAACGCTTGAAGGTATTGTCACTTCTTCTGTTGCGTTAACTGCAGCGTCAATTAAAGCAAGGTTCATATTAACAACGTCATCACCTTTTTTCTTAAAGGTTTTAATTGTCATTTCTTTCATACCTTCTAAAGCCTGTTCAAAAGGAATGATTCCGGAAACTTTGAAGTATGCTACCATCATAACTGTGTTAGCACCTTTACCGCGAAGTCCGGGTTGTTCTTTAATTAATTTTTCAGCGTCAACATTATAGAATTTTATCTTTTTATCAATAATAGTTTTTTGCATATCTCTTGTTAAGTGATTAAATGCTTCATCCTTTGTATAAGGAGAATTTAACAAGAATACACCGCCTTCTTTAATACCTTTTAATAAGTCGTATCTTCCGATATAAGAATGAGCGGAGCATGATACAAAATCGGGTGCAGTAATTAAATATGTTGATTTAATCGGTTTATCGCCAAATCTTAAGTGTGATACCGTAACGCCGAATGATTTTTTGGAATCATAAGCAAAATATGCTTGAGCGTCTTTATTTGTATATTTACCGATAATTTTAATTGAATTTTTATTAGCACCAACTGTACCGTCTGAACCTAAGCCCCAGAACATGCAGTTTGTTGTGCCTGCGGGTTCTGTTACAATGTGTTCATCTATTTTTAAAGATTTATTTGTAACATCATCTTCGATACCGACTGTGAAGCCATGGAAACCATTGTTTTCAAGGTGTTTATAAATAGCAAGTACCATAGAAGGTGTGAATTCTTTAGATGATAAACCGTAGCGGCCGCCTATGATTCTATAGTCTTTGCCTGCTGTTGCAGCTACAACATCTAAGAATAACGGTTCACCGATTGAACCCGGTTCTTTTGTTCTGTCTAATACTGCAATACGTTTTGTAGTTGCAGGTAATGCTTCGTTAAAGCGTTTAACATCAAATGGTCTATACAGTCTTACTTTAACTAAACCATATTTAGTACCGCGATTAGCATTTAAGTATTCAATTGTTTCTTCAATTGTTTCGCAGCCTGAACCGATTGCAACAATGATATCTGTAGCATTCGGATCACCAACATAATCAAACGGATGATATTGCCTGCCTGTAACTTTTGCAACTTTATCCATATATTCTTGAACGATATCGGGAACTGCGTCATAATATTTATTAACAGTTTCACGACCTTGGAAATATACATCCGTATTTTGTGCGCCGACTTTACATACAGGATTTTCAGGTTTCAAGGCGCGTGCTTTAAATTCTTCAATATATTGCGGTTCTACAAGTGATTTAATTTCGTCATAAGTTATTTCTTCAATTTTATGAACTTCATGTGATGTTCTAAAGCCGTCGAAGAATTGCAAGAAAGGAACTTTTGCTTTGTATGTTGAAAGGTGAGCAACTAAAGCCATATCCATTTCTTCTTGAACACTATTTGCTGCAAGCATTGCATAACCTGTGTTACGACATCCCATAACGTCTGTATGGTCGCCAAAAATTGCTAATGATTGAGCAGCTAATGCACGAGCTGAAACATGGATAACATGCGGAAGCATTTCACCTGCAGCTTTATGCATAACAGGAATCATTAATAACAAGCCTTGAGAAGCAGTATAAGTTGAAGTTAGCGCACCTGCGACAAGTGAACCATGGACAGCACCTGCAGCCCCTGCTTCAGATTGCATTTCTGCAACTTTAACTTCTGTTCCCCAGATATTTTTCTTATGTTGAGAAGCCCATTCATCAACCCATTCTCCCATGGTAGAAGAAGGTGTGATAGGGTAAATGGCGGAAACTTCACTTAGTGCATACGCAACATGCGCTGCAGCATAGTTACCGTCAACAGTGATTGTGTTTTTTGACATTTCATTCTCCCTTTAAACTTCTAAAATGTTTATATAACAACATTATACCCCCTGAAAATTGAAGCGCAAATGAAAAATAATATGTTATAAACCAAGGCAGGCAATTGTATTTTTTTCTTTTTGTTTAATAATAATGTTGTGCCTGACCCTTGAGAAGTTCTTTAGGGAAAGATACAGATTGTATCCGTATCTTTATAGGTACGGTTTTTTGTTATAAGGAGAAAAATTATGGAAAATTCTGCGGAAACTCGCGTAGCTATTGTCGGCATTATTGTTGAAGATTGCGCTTTAACAAAAGATGTTCAGGAATTACTGACACAATATAGCGACTATATTGTCGGCAGAATGGGAATTCCATATAAGCAAAAAAATATCAGAATCATAAGCGTTGTATTAGATGCACCTGTTGATACAATTAATGCTTTAACGGGTAAACTCGGAAAAATTCCTTGTGTATCATCTAAGGTAGTTTATTCAAATGTTTAAAACGGTGTGCAAACGGCCAAACGTTAGTTTTGCCGTTGAATATTACGATGCCTCCGTAGGATAATCGAGTAAAATTTGCAGCAACGACACTGAAAGCAAATTTTTACGAGATACCCACGGGCGGAAGTTAATAGTATAGAATGGAAGTTAACATGTACAATCCAAAATCATTAAAAGCAGATGAATTTATAAATCATGAAGAAATATTAGAAACTCTTGATTATGCGCAAAAAAATAAAGATAATCTTGAATTAATAAATAAAATTTTAGATAAAGCGCGCCCGAGAATATTGGGCAGTGAAACACATTGCGAGGGCTTAACTCATAGAGAAGCAAGCGTGTTGTTAGCGTGCGAAGATGAAGAAATAAATCAAAAAATTTATTCGCTTGCGCAGGAAATTAAAGAAGCATTTTATGGCGACAGAATTGTTATTTTTGCGCCTTTATATTTATCAAATTATTGCGTAAACGGATGTGTTTATTGCCCGTATCATAATCAAAATAAACATATTCCAAGAAAAAAGCTCTCTCAAGAAGAAGTTAAAGCAGAAGTTATAGCTCTTCAGGATATGGGTCATAAACGCCTTGCAATTGAAGCAGGGGAAGATTCTCGGCATAATCCTATTGAATATATTTTAGATTGTATTAAAACAATTTATTCTATTAAACATAAAAACGGCGCAATTCGCAGGGTGAATGTTAATATTGCGGCAACTACGGTTGAAAATTACCGCAAATTAAAAGAAGCGGGAATTGGTACATATATTTTATTCCAAGAAACATATCACAAAGAATCTTATGAAAAATTACATCCGACAGGCCCTAAGCATAATTATGCTTATCACACTGAAGCTATGGACAGAGCAATGGAAGCAGGGATTGATGACGTGGGTTTGGGCGTTCTGTTTGGTTTAGAAAGATACAAATATGAATTTGCCGCTCTTTTAATGCACGCTGAGCACCTTGAAGCAGTACATGGGGTTGGGCCTCATACAATTTCCGTTCCGAGGGTTAAAAAAGCGGATGATATTGACCCAAGTAAATTTGATAACGGAATAGATGATGAAACATTTGCTAAAATTACAGCGTTGATTAGAATTTCAGTACCATATACGGGTATGATTGTATCAACAAGAGAATCGCAGACGGTTCGCGAAAAACTTTTAAAATTAGGCATTTCACAGGTTTCCGGTGCTTCAAGAACATCAGTGGGCGGATATACGGAAGCCAAGCGCCCGCATGATACAGAACAATTTGATGTTTCGGATAATCGCTCGTTAGATGAAGTAATTAACTGGTTAATGCGCTTGGGCTACATTCCTTCTTTCTGTACGGCATGCTATAGAGAAGGCAGAACGGGCGACAGATTTATGTCTTTATGTAAAACAGGGGCTATTCAAAACTGTTGTCAGCCAAATGCGCTAATTACTTTAAAAGAATTTTTAGTTGATTATGCAACGCCTGAAACCAAGGCGATAGGTGAAGAATTGATTAAGAAAGAATTAAATAAAATTCAAAATCAAAAGGTTAAAGAACTTTTAGAAAAAAACCTTTCTCAAATCGAGCAAGGCGAAAGAGATTTCAGATTTTAAACGGACAATTTGAAAATAAAAGAATTTATAGTAAAATCAAAATATGTTAAAAATTTATAATACTTTATCAAATAGAATTGAAGATTTTAAACCTATTGAAGATAACAAGGTTAAAATGTATGTATGCGGGCCGACGGTTTACGATAATGCTCATTTGGGTCATGCAAGATGTTATATAACTTGGGATGTTTTATATCGTTATTTAAAATTCAAAGGCTATGATGTTACATATTGCAGAAATGTAACGGATGTTGATGATAAAATCCTTAAAAAATCCGATGAACAGGGGGTTGAGCCGTCTGTAATAACTGAAAAATATTATAAATCTTTTATTGATTCGCTTAATAACTTAAATGTTTTAAGACCCGATATTGAACCAAGGGCAACCAAAACTTTAGGCGAAATGATATCCATGGTTAAAATGCTTATTGATAAAGGTTTTGCCTATGAAAGTGACGGAGATGTATATTTTAGGGTTGAAAAATATAAAAAATACGGCGAATTATCATCTCAACCTATTAATGACTTATTAAAAGGTGCAAGAGTTGATGTTAATGATAAAAAAGAATCACCTCTTGATTTTGCACTTTGGAAAAAAGATGAATTGCACGGCTATAATTCCCCATGGGGTAAAGGCAGGCCGGGGTGGCACATTGAATGCTCTGCAATGAACAGAAAACATTTAGGCAACACGATAGATATCCATGCGGGCGGGGCTGATTTAATGTTTCCGCACCATGAAAATGAAAGAGCCCAATCGGAATGTGCTAACGATTGCACTTTTTCAAAATATTGGATGCACAATGGTTTTGTTACTATAAATAAGGAAAAAATGTCTAAATCATTGGGCAATTTCTTAACTATTGATGATGTATTAAAAAATTATGATTGCAATGCAATCAGGCTTTTTATTTTAACAAATCATTACAGAATGCCTGTCGAATTTAATGATATAGCGCTAACAAGTGCTAAAAACGGAGCTAAGCGTTTGATAAATTCTGTTGCGGGTATGGAAATCGGTAATACTTATAATGAAGAAGTTATAAAAGAATTTGAAGAAGCCATGGATGAAGACTTGAACACTTCAAAGGCTTTAGCTGTTTTATTTTCCTTGGTTGATAAAGTTAAGCATGGAGATAAGATTTCAGCCAATACTTTGGTTTATCTTGGCAGTGTTCTCGGGTTTGACTTTACGCGCGCAAATAAAGAATATTCAAAAGAAGAATTAGAAGTAATCTTTAAACCTTTATATGAAGAATTTTCAATTTCTTCCGATGTTGAAAATCCGCTGGATGTAATAATTGCCCAAAGAAAAGAAGCAAGAGATAATAAAAACTGGGCAAAGTCTGACGAAATTCGAGATAAACTTTTAAAATATAATATTCAGCTAAAAGATTCAAAAGACGGTACAACATGGATAATCCGGTAGCTTTATATGTTGTTGCAACGCCAATCGGAAACTTAAGTGATATTACACTAAGGGCGCTTGAAGTTTTGAAATCAGTTGATATTGTAGCTTGCGAAGATACAAGAAATACAAGCGTTTTGATGGAAAAATATGATATCAAAACGCGTTTAATAAGCTATCATAAATATAGTGAAAATCAGCGTCTTGAGCTTTTTTTGAATTATCTTAAAGAAAACAGGTCAATCGCTCTTGTATCAGATGCAGGAACGCCGTTGATATCTGACCCCGGAAATATTTTGGTGAAAGCTGTTTTAAAAGAGGGATATAAAGTAATTCCCGTAGGCGGAATTAGTGCCGTTGTAACTTTATTATCCGCCATAAGCCGTCAGGGAGAAGATTTTAAGTTTATTGGTTTTTTGCCAAAAGGTGAAAAACAAATCCAAGAAACTATTTCAAAGAATGTATCCGAAAATCTTATTTTCTATGAAAGCCCGAACAGACTGCTGCAAACGCTTATTGTAATTAATAAAAATTATCCTGAAAAAAAAATTACTGTGGGCAGAGAATTAACGAAAAAATTTGAAGAAATTAAAACAGGCAAGTTAGCTGAAATAATTGAATATTATAAAAATAACATTCTAAAAGGTGAAATTGCTTGTTTATTACATAAAACTACCGCGCAAAATATCGAAACAGAATCTAAAATTAGGAAATTAAAATCTTTAGGTTATAAAGATAAAGATATTTCAATTATTTTGTCTAATTTATTTGATGTTAATAAAAATGAAATTTATAAAAGAAGTCTGGATATTATAATTACTCAATAATTCTTCCGTTGAATTGTTCAATCATTTCTTGTACTTTTGGGCTATATTGCTTAGTTTCAAGTGCTTGTTCTTCATCATTATCTTCTTCTTGTTCCGCTGGTTTTATTGGTGAAACATTAGATATAGGTTGAGTTTGCGAATTATTTTGTACCGCCTGAGGGGTGGGGCGAGCAGATGAAAGCCTTGGTTTTACATCAATTGTTTTTGTACTTGAATCAATTTTTATAAATTCAACACTATACCCGTCACATACTGTGTTGACCGCTGTTTGAAGCTGGGGTAATTTTGTTTTGGCTTGCAATAATGTGTTTTCATTTAAAAATCTAAGTGTAATTTTTAAATCTTTAATATCAACGAGCTTTGCAACCCCTGTAAAAAATGCTTTTGTGGGTAAAGATTGAATTGTGTTAATTATATTTGTCCAAAGTGCCCCAATATCAGAAGTATCTGCTTGAATAGCAGGTGCAGCCGGTATTATAGCAGGTTGAATTTTTTTATTTTCTTGTTCGGCCTCGTTTTTAACGGGCTGAATTGGCGCTTGCATATTTAAAGCTGTGATTTGAGGTTTTGTTGCAGGTTGAGGCCTTTGAGGAATTGCTTGCGGTATTTGGACTTTGGAATTTGTTTGCGTTTTTTGCGCATTGCAAGAAGCAATCCCTGCTAATTCCATCCAAAGGTAAGGATTTGTTGAGATTTTTATTTCTTTATAGTATTCAATTACGGTATTTAAAATGCTTAGAATTTTATCTTTATCAAAATTATTTGCTTTAATTTTTTCAATATCATCACTGATTAAATTGGTAAAGCCTGTAATATTTTCAATACTTTGAGAATTTAAAACGAGTAAAACATTTCTTAAAAATTCAATAAAATTCTCAGCTAAATTCCTTGGTTCATTACCTTTTGTATAGATATTATCAATTGCAAGAAGGGTGCTTTCAATATCTTGTGAATTAATTTTTTCTAAAAGATTTAATAAAGTGTCGAAATTAATTTTCCCTAATAATTCTTCAATTAAATCTTTATCTATTTCTTCTTTGACACCTAAAATGCTGACCTGATCTAATAATGCAAGAGAATCTCTTAAACCGCCAGATACATTTTTTGCAATTGTATATAGAGCGGAATCGGTTATTTTAATATTCTCAAGGTCGGAAATTTCGCGCAGTCTTTTTGCAATATCTTCAACGGTTATTCTTCTTAAATCAAACCTTTGACACCTTGAAACAATTGTTTCCAGAACCTTATGGGGTTCGGTTGTGGCTAAAATAAAAATAACATTTTTAGGCGGTTCTTCAAAAGTTTTTAATAATGCGTTAAAAGCGTCATTAGATAGCATGTGAACTTCATCTATAATAAAAATTTTATATTTTCCGTTGATAGGCGCATATTGTGCCTGTGCAATAAGCTCTTTGGCATCTTGAATACCGCGGTTTGAGGCTGCGTCAATTTCAATAACATCAAGGCCTGTAGCATTTGTGATATCAATACAGCTTGCACATTTTTGGCAGGGTTCAAGCGTCGGCCCATGTTCGCAATTCAATGATTTAGCTAAAATTCTGGCGCTTGATGTTTTCCCTGTACCTCTCGGCCCGCAAAAAAGGTAGGCATTTGCAATTCTGTTTAATTCAATTGCATTGGATAATGCCTTAACAAGGCTTTCTTGACCTACTATATCTTTAAAAGATTGCGGGCGGTATTTTCTAAATAACGGCAAATAATTTTGTTCCATAGAATAATTATAATATAAAATTCATTTTTACGCATGTTTATATTACCCGGTTGGGTAATACAGGAATTGTATAGTAGGCTAATTGGAAAAAATCCCTCTAAACGCTAGTATTAATCCATAAGATATTACAAGAAAGGATACAATATGACACAGCAGATTGCCAAACAGTTAACAAAAGATGTTAGAGTGATTATAGTAGAGGATTATAAATTAACCCGTGTAGGTCTAAGATATGCTTTAAATGAAATTGAAAATATTAATGTCATTGCAGAAGCGCAAAATGCGGAAATCGGTTTGGAAATAATCAAAAAAGAACAGCCCGATGTAGTTTTAATGGATTTAGGTCTGCCGGGGATAAATGGACTTGAAGCAACAATGCGTGTCAAAGAAATTTCGCCTCATACAAATGTAATTATTTTAACTTCTCATGATAGGGAAGAAGAAGTTATTGCTTCCTTAGGTTCGGGCGCAAGCGGGTATTGTTTAAAAGATATTGACCCTACAACGTTATCAAATGTAATTAAAAATGTCGCAAAAGGTGCTTGCTGGATTGATTCAAATGTTGCACATCTTGCTCTTAAAATGTTTCCAAGACCTGAAAATACCGAAATCATGCCTTCAAGCCATAATACGGATGTTAAGGCAAAACTTACAGAACGTGAAAATGAAGTTCTGAAACTGCTTGTGCAAGGTAAATCGAATACACAAATTGCGCAAGAATTAATAGTTTCGGTGCATACGGCAAAAGCCCATGTTTGTTCGATTTTGCAAAAATTATGTGTGGATGACAGAGTTCAGGCTGCAGTCAAAGCAATAAAAGAAGGAATTGTCAGTGTATAATTAATGTAAATAATTGTTAACTATTATAGTGAATATCTAAAGTTATAACCTCTGTTTTCCGTCTTTTAATATGTAAGGATGAAAAGAAAAGCGAGGTTATAATGTTAGAAATGCTTAGTCTTGTGTTTTTCGGGTTAATTGTATATACCTTTTTGGTTATTGTACCGACAGTTGTGGAACGTGTGGGTTCGGAAGAATTTCGTGAAGCATATTTTTCGCACTTAGCATCAAGATTTATTAACTCCTACGGGAAATAAACCCGAGCCGAGCGCGCTTAGCGACAGCTTAGCAAGCGAAGGGCTCGGGCAAAAGGATGTGGAGCACGCACGCGGTTGCGATGAGCAAGCGCGAAGTGCGAAACTGGACTCAGGCGACGTGGGCGCTTGCGCCCTCAGGAGCAAACCCGAGCCGAGCGCGCTTAGCGACAGCTTAGCAAGCGAAGGGCTCGGGCAAAAGGATGTGGAGCACGCACGCGGTTGCGATGAGCAAGCGCGAAGTGCGAAACT
>JAFVFO010000027.1 GCA_017475485.1 Candidatus Gastranaerophilales bacterium
AATTAAGAAAAATTAAAAAATCACTCAAAAAATGCAAATTTTTTGTAAAAAGCAAATAATGTGGTATTATATATTTATAGAAATAAAATTAACCCACTTAACATTTTCTGTATTTTGTTAAGTGGGTTAATTGTTTTTAAGACTGTTTAATGTTGATTTTAGCTATTTAATAATTTTGAAATTTACGCTTTTGTAAAAATTAATACTGCATTATGTCCGCCAAAACCAAATGAATTTGATAAGACTGCTTTTAGGTCTTTTTTGCGGGCGGTATTTTTTACATAATCAAGATTGGCTACTTCGGGGTCTTGGTTTTCAAGGTTTATTGTAGGCGGAACAATTCCTTCTCTCATTGCCATAATTGAAATTATAGCTTCGGCAGAGCCTGCTGAACCAAGCATGTGCCCTGTCATTGATTTTGTAGAAGATACAAGTAAATTTTTATTTTGTTCTTTATCGCCAAATAATTTTGCAATTGCGTTAGATTCTGCGATATCGCCTACATGGGTAGATGTGCCATGGGCATTGATATAGCCTATATCTGAGGTTTTTAAGCCTGCGTCTTTCAGGGCTAATTCCATTGCCAAAATTGCTCCGTTACCCTCCGGATCAGGTGCAACCATATCGTAAGCGTCTGTAGATTGACCATAGCCTGACAATTCCGCATAAATTTTAGCACCGCGTTTTATTGCTCTTTCTTTTTCTTCTAAAATAAGAATTGCAGCGCCTTCCGACATAATAAAACCGTCACGATTAATATCGAATGGGCGGGAAGCGCGTTTGGGGTCATCATTAAATTTCGATAATGTTTTTGCAGATGTAAATGCACCTAACCCAAGGTCACAAATGCCGGCTTCCGCACCGCCTGCAACCATAACATCGGTGTCACCGTATTGAATTGAGCGCATAGCGTCCCCCAGTGAATGTGCGCCTGTGGCGCAAGCTGTTAAAATAGCTTTTGAAGGGCCTCTTAGACCAAATTTTATGGCAATTTTGCCTGCCGCCATATTGCAAATCATTGAAGGAACCATAAATGGCGAAGCCTTATGAAAACCGCGCACCTGCATATTTTCAAAGTTTTTTTGTATTGTATCCAGTCCGCCTGCGGCAGCGCCTGCAAAGACACCTATCCTTGTTTTATCTTCATGTTCCAGGTCAAGCCCTGAATCTTCAATGGCAAGTGTTGCGGCTGTTAGAGCGCAAATAATAAATTTATCCATTCTTCTTGCATCTTTTGCATCCATGTATAAAGAAGTATCAAATTCAGGTACTTCTCCGCCTATATGAACCGGATGTTTTGAAGTATCAACACAAGTTAAATATCTGATTGCACTTTTACCTTGTTTAAGATTATTCCACAAAGTGTCAACCCCAACACCAAATGGCGATACGCACCCCATTCCGGTTACTACAACTTGTCTTTTCATTTATCAATGCTCCTTTTGGTTATATTTTGTCTAATTTAATAATTGCATTTGCACTTGTCATGCCTGCGCCAAATGCACTCAAGACAAATTTTGCAGGCAGTTTAATTTTGCCTGAATCAACTCCTTCTCTAAGAGCTGCAAGAATTGACGCTGCAGACATATTTCCGTAATTTTCTATATTTGAAATTACTTTATCTTCATCAAATTCAAGCCTTTGAGCCAGAGCTTCAATCATTCTTTGATTTGATTGATGAGGAATGAAATAATCTATATCTTCTTTTTTAGTGTTTGTTTTTGCTAATAATTCTTCAATTTTATTCGGAATTTTCATCATAACGTATTTATAAACATCTCTGCCCTTCATATTGATAAAGCCGTTAGATGTTTTTTCGGTTGGTTGAACCAAAGGGCAGCTGTCGCGCTGGACTTTAAGAGTGATATAATCGGCACAATCACCTTCTGCCATTAGTTCTATTGCAATGATATCGTCATCATTTGACGCTGTAACGATTGCTGCGCCTGCACCGTCACCAAACAGCACGCATGATGACCTGTCATTCCAGTCTGTAAATTTTGTCGTGCAATCGGTTGCCACGATTAAAATATTTTTATATATGCCTGATTTTATAAATGCGTTCGCAGTGTTTAGGGAATAAATAAATCCTGCGCATGCGGCCCTTAAATCAAAACATGCGGAATTTTTTGCACCTAATGCTTTTTGAATTAAGCAAGCAGTTGAAGGATAGATATCTTCAGGTGCAGAGCAAGCGGAAATTATTAAATCAATATCTAAAGGATTAAAATTACATCTTTTAACAGCCTTCTTAGCAGCACTTATACCTAAATCAACAGAGGTAGTATTTCCTTCGATAATGCGTCTTTTTTTAATACCTGTTCTTGTTACAATCCATTCATCTGATGTATCAAGTATTTTAGTTAAGTCATCATTGGTTATGACTTTATCTGCCGTTTCAAAATCTATGGATATAATTTTTGTTCCGATTGCCAATTTGCTATTCCTTATCCAAAACGTAATCCAGCCCCAGCTTTAGAGCTTCTAAATTTTTTTGAATCATATTTTGCTTATTTTTTAATAATTTTTCAAATACAGGTTTTATATTATCATAACTAAACCCGCCTAAAACTTTTAATAAAACACCCAGTGCTATTGAATTTGTAATTTTAATATTGCCAAGATTAATTGCCTCTTGCGTTAAAGGCGCTGAGATGTATTTAATATCATCTCTTATTTTATTAACTTTAGCTAAGGATAAATTTACAATAATAGTGCCGTTTTCTTTAACTTTGGAAATAAATTTATCAAAAGAAGTTTGATTAAGAGCTACAACATAATCAACCTTATCGTTTCTGACAGAAAGAATTTCGCTATCTGACATATTTATTTCACAATTAACTGCACCGCCGCGCATTTCTGCGCCATAGCTTGAACAAAGGGAAACAAAAAAATCATTTAGCATAATAATTGAAGCCAGTGCATTTCCCATGGAGATAACACCTTGCCCGCCTGAACCTGAAATAATGAAACTTTTATACATTAGGCGTCTCCTTGATATCTTTAAATACTTTTATGGGATAAGTTTTGGTTAATTCGTTTTCGATTTTTTTATGAGCTTCACTTGGAGATAATTTCCAATTGGTAGGACAGCTTGAAAGTATTTCAATGAAGCTAAAACCAAGCCCTTCAAGCTGGTATTCAAACGCTTTTTTGATTGTCTTTTTGGCATTTATAATATTTTTTATATCATATAAAGCTACTCTTGCACTATAGCTTACACCGTCACATAGGGCTATATGTTCTGCGGTTTTAATCGGGAAGCCATGGTATTCTTTGTTTCTTCCTGTGGGGCTTGTTGTTGTAATTTGCCCCATTGCGCTTGTCGGCCCCATTTGTCCGCCTGTCATGCCGTAGTTTGTGTTATTTATACAAATAGCGGTAATATTTTCACCTCTTAGGGCACTATGCAATGATTCCCCGAGCCCAATTGAAGCAAAATCGCCGTCACCTTGATAAGTGAATACAAACTTATCTGATCCGTTTGCTTTATGTGCTCTTTTAACCCCTGTAGCAACGGCACATGCTCTGCCATGCGGGGATTCGATGCAATCTACATCTAAAAAGTCGTATAATAAAACAGAACAGCCGGAAGACGCTATAGCAACGGATTTTTCTCTTAAATTTAATTCATCCAAAACTTCCGCAACAAGTCTTAGTGCAACCCCATGGTCGCACCCCGGGCAGAAGGTAAAAACAGTATCTTTTTTAATAGATTTTGGAACAGTATATTTTATTTCAGATGTTTGCATAACAATCCTTTATAATGTTATCAATTGCGCCAATCATTTCACTTTCGGAAAGCCAATCGCCTACAGGTTTTCCTATAAATGAGATTTGCACATTAGAAAGAATTGAAAGTCTGACATCTCTTAACATCTGACCCATATTCATTTCTATATCAATAAATTTCTTTGTTGTTTTTGTAAGCTCTCTTAATCTTTCAAATGGAAAAGGATACAGAGTTTTTGGCCTGAATAAACCGCATTTTATGCCTTTTTCCCGGTAATAATTGCATACCGCTTTGGCACTTCTTGCCATTGTGCCGAACGCTGTTAAGATAAAATCAGCGTCTTGCGTTTGGTATTCTTCCCAATCCGTTTCGTTTGCTTCAAGAGCTTTGTATTTTTTATTCATTTCGTAGATATGACGAATTAATTTATTCTGGTTTGGTTCAAGAGAACGAATTTCCCTTGCCGGCCTTTGATTTGCACCGTTAAGCACCCAGGATGAATTATCTGTTTCAGGATAAGGATTATCTTTAATGATTGCAGGTTCTGCCATTTGGCCAAGCATGCCGTCTAATAATAAGATTACGGGGTTTCTGTATTTTTGTGACAAATAAAAGGCGCGAAACGTCATATCTACGCATTCTTGAACACTTGAAGGCGCTAATACTATTGTTTTGTAATCACCGTTACCACCCCCGATAACAGCTTGATTATAATCGCCCTGAGAAGGGTAAATATGGCCTTGTCCGGGGCCCGCACGCATAACATTAACTAAAACTACAGGTAGTTCATCAGACGCTATATAAGAAAGAGCTTCTTGCATTAAAGAAACAGCACAACTGGAGCTTGAAACCATGACTTTTGCGCCCGTAGCGCTTGCACCGAGAGCCATATTGATTGCGCCGATTTCGGATTCCGCGCACACATAGGCAAGTTTTCTTTTTGGCATTTCATAGCTTAAAAATTCACCGATTTCTGTCTGCGGTGTAATCGGATAACCAAAATAACAACTGCAGCCTGCCGCAAGTGCACTGCGAGCTATTGCAATATTCCCCTTTAAAAGTTCTTTTTCGCTCATTCTTTTATTACACTAACTATAGCTAAATCGGGACACACCATTGCGCATTGTGCGCATGCCAGACATTCATTATTTTTATCTTCAAAACGAACAGTTGCCTGACCCGTTTTGCCTGTGTCTCCGTCTTTTTTAATTAAGGCTTTAGGGCAAACATCAGCGCATAAATAACAAGATTTACATTTAGTTTTATCAATTGTTATATATGACATTTTACTCCCTGCCCTTCTAACCTATTAACTATATTTTCTCACAAAAAATAAAAAATTGCATTTTTATAAGTTATGTTATGATAATTTTATGAAGAATTATTTATATTTATATCTTAGTGTTTTTGTTGCTTCCCTTGGCGGATTGCTTTCGGGATATGATACAGGGGTTATTTCAGGGGCTTTATTATATATTGATAAAACATTTAATATAACTCCGTATTTGCTGGGGCTTTTGGTTAGTTCCGTTTCTATGGGGGCTGTGTTTGGTGCATTAATAAACGGTTTTTTGGCAGACAAATTCGGCAGAAAAAAGGTTTTAATAATAACAGCTTTAATTTTTATGTTTGGTTCTGTTTTTTGTGCTATTTCACAAAATCCAGAGCAGCTTATTTTGTCAAGAATTATGGTAGGAATAGCGGTTGGGGTTGTAAGTTTTGCATGCCCGTTGTATCTGGGTGAAATTTCCCCTAAAGAAAAAAGAGGGCAAATGGTTTCATTTTACCAGCTTGCAATTACTCTTGGAATTTTGTTTTCGTATATTGTAAATTATTTTTGCGCTTCTTTAACTGCAAATTGGCGCGCAATGTTGTTTTGCGGAAGTGTTCCCGCCTTGTTTTTGTTTATCGGCATGATATTTTTAAAAGATACTCCAAGGTGGCTTATAGCGCAAAACAGAGTTGATGAAGCAAGGAAAATCTTAGAAAAAACAACGCCTGACCCTGAATTTGAAATAGATGAAATTAAAAAAACTCTTGTTGAAAATAATTCAAAAATTTCAAAAAAATTATTTATGCCGTTTGCAATCGGTATCGGGATAATGTTTGTGCAGATTATGACAGGAATCAATGCAATAATATATTATGCACCTGTTATATTTAAAGATTTAGGTTTTCAAACAAATAAAGAGGTCTTATTTGTTACTATTTTTATAGGTTTAATAAATTTTTTGATGACTTTTGTTGCGATAGCACTTGTTGACAAACTCGGGAGAAAACCCTTATTATACATAGGCTTATCCGGCATGATGCTGAGCCTTAGCGTGCTATCGTTATCATATTTTCTTGATTTTTCTTTTATGAAATATTTTGCAGTTGTATTTTGTGCATTGTATATTGTATTTTTCTCAATGTCATTAGGGCCTGTGGGTTTGCTTTTGATATCCGAAGTTTTTCCGCTTGAATTTCGCGCAAGGGCAATGAGTTTTGCTATAATATCTAATTTTATTTTTAATTTTATAATTACTGCCG
>JAFVFO010000028.1 GCA_017475485.1 Candidatus Gastranaerophilales bacterium
ATACTCATCTTTTTCTTCTTCAACTTCCCTAAATACATTATCAATATTTTTTTTGGCAATAGGAACTTGGGTTTTAATTAATTGTTCAATTTCTTTTTTGTATTGAACGGATAATTCTTTTGGAATTGGTTTATATTCTGCTAATACAGGCAAGCAAAAAAATATAAACAAAACTGCAATTAATATTTTTTTCATATTAAAATTTTAAAATACTTTAAAATCATTGTAAATAATAAATTCGGACAACAAAAATCAACGTCCTTAATTTACATAGCATCAATTTTTGCCACACAGTTGTATTGTACCACTTTATCAATGGGATATGTTCACGCTTCATCAAATCAAATTAAATCTGCCATGAATGTACTTGGTTCATATAATTAAGCAATCCTTAAGACACCATGTGGACACAAAATAGGCGCATAATAACCTGAAACAAACAAAATACTAATAAAATCAATAAATAAAGGTTGAAAAATACAACCATTCGAACTCACGGTGGAAAATTCCACAACGACTTTCGATATTGTCGCCTTAAACCACTCGGACACCTCTTTATGACTTTATAATATCATAAATTACTATTTTAAAATTCATTCGCTTAACCCCATTTATTCAGCCTTTAAAATAAAACATTGTAATCATAATTGCCATATCTACAAAATTTGGTGTATTTAATTTATTGAAAAATTGGGTACTATAGTATTAGTTATTATAGGAGATAGAGTATGTTCAAACTAAGCAAATTATTCTCTTTGGTTGCATTTTTGGTTTTTGCGTTATTTAGTCAGAATGCCATGGCAGAAGTTGAAGAATACTTTGGAATTGGCGCAGAATTAACTAAAGATACCTACAGCAAAAAACTTATTGTAACAGGTGTTTTTGATAATAGTCCCGCAAAAGAAGCAAACTTAGCAGTAGGAAGCGAAATAACAAGAATTGACGGTCAAAGTGTCAGAAAAATGCCTCTTTGCGAAATAACAGCAAAAATAAGAGGAGATGAAAATACCGTTGTTAAATTAACAATTAAAAAGAACTTCTTTAAGCGCGAAATATTTGAATTAACAAGGAAAAAAATAACCCTTGATATATATCGTCATAAATTATTTGACCCGCACTGGGCGCAAATCGCACCCCCTTGCTATCAAGATGTTAAATTGATGCCCGAAGAAGCGGTTAAAAAATTCTCAAGAAAATACAAAAAAAATGTTTTGGCTGTTCAAGAATACTGGTATAAAAGAAAAGAAGTATTCAAAACAGGCTACAATATGTGCGTAAATTATTCCAGCAAAAATAATCAAGAATTATGTTTAATTCATTTAATGGATAGAGAATACGCAAAAACAAACACTGATAAAACTTTATACAAATTGCTTCGCGATTAATTCAGCGTCGTAAACAGCTTTTTTATTTAACGGGATGGATGAAAATATTTTATCCATCCTATTTATTTCAACATTTTTTTCTATTAAAAATTTGGCATAATCAGGATGACACTTATTTAAGGCAGATAAATAATATGGAATTGAGTATCCCCAAGGGGTTTTTTGATATATCGGTTCAATAAATTTATCAATTGCATTTAATAAAAATTTACAATCGTAATTTGCACCTTTTTTATTTAAGTATTGCGCAATTAACTCTGTTTTCAAATTACCTGCACCGCGCCCCATGCCAAACAGGCTTGAATCAACAATAAGTTCACGATTTTTTGTTAATTCAATTAAAGTTTGTGCATTTGAAAAAGAAAGCCCTAAATTATTGTGCGAATGAAAACAAAGCGCAATTTCAGAATTTAATTCTAAAGATACAATACTCGCGATTTTTTTAATATCAAAAGATGTAAATACCCCCATAGAATCCGTAACGGTAAACGCAAAAGGCGCAATTTGATTTATTTTTTTAATTAAATCAATTAATTCATCATCTTTATATTGACTTATAAAAGTTGCGTTAATAAATAACTTATATCCTTTATCTTTTATTTTTTTGCAAAATTCAAGCGCATTATTACTTTCAAACTTCTTAAAAATAACCCTTAAGCCTTTAATTTTAGATTGACAAGAAACGGGAATTTTGTTGATATCTGTTTTTGAATATTGCACCATAGCAAGGATATCAACGCAATTTTCAGGCAAAATTTCGGCCAGATTATGATGATAAAAACCGGCTTCAATATAATCTATATTTGCAAGTTTTAAAAGTTTAATAATTTCTTTAGAATTTTTTTTAGAAAAATCCCAATTATTTATATAACCCCCGTCCCTGAGAGTACAATCAAGTATTTTTACCATTTTACACCTTTTTAAAAAGTGCTTCTTCAACACAACCGCAAATAATATGCGCAATCATTATATGTACTTCTTGAATTACGGATGTTTCACAAGACGGCACGCATATTGCACAATCTGCCTCAAAGTCATAGTTTTCGCCCGAGAAAAATATAGTATTCAGGTTTTTTTCTTTTGCTTTTTGAAATCCTTTTATAACATTTGCCGATTTTCCGCTTGTTGAAATACCTATAACAACATCCCCATTTGAAGCCAAGGCATCTATTTGACGGGAAAAAATATCGGAAAAACTATAATCATTTCCGATAGCCGTTAAAACGGATTGATTACAAGAAAGAGAAATTGCAGGCAGGGGGTTTCTGTCGAACATAAATCTTGATACAAATTCTGCCGCTATATGATTAGAATCAGAAGCCGAACCGCCATTACCACAAAACAACACCTTTCCGCCTTTTTTCAGA
>JAFVFO010000029.1 GCA_017475485.1 Candidatus Gastranaerophilales bacterium
TAAAAATTAATTCACTAAAACAAAAAACTGGAGAAATTTGCACCTTAATTATTTAGTTTAAAAAGAAAAATCCAATAATAAGGATTAGCTTGAAGCAAATTTCGACTGTTTTTTGCAGAATTAATTTTTAAAACGTTGTTTAATAAAGCGCATTAAACCAAGCCGGAATTTTCTTTCTTTCGGTTCACTTTCTTTCTTTGCATTTTCGGCGCTTGAGAAGGCAAAGAAAGAAAGTGAACAATAAAATAAAAAACTATTCAAAATCAAATAAATCTTTTTCTTGAATTTTTAACACTTCAGCTACCTTGAATAATAATTTTAAACTTATGCACCTTTTTGCGGTTTCAACTTTTGCTAGGTGTTCTCTTGAAATATCCAATTTTTCAGCAAGTTCATTTTGAGATAAATTATTCATTTTTCTTGCTTTTTGAATATTTTTACCTAAAGCTATAATTTTTGTAGCCTCATTTGTCATATTTTAATTTTCTTGTATAATTAGATAAAAGTATGTAGTCTAAAAGAGAACATAATGAGCAATCTTATCAAGCTAATTTCTATAATATTTCTTTTCTCTGTATTTAGTAATTTTTTTGTTTTTGGAGAACCAATGAAAAAACATAATGATAGACTTAGATGGTGTATTAGATAATTACTCCTGTTATACAAATACTATCCCTGAAATTAAAAAAGGTGCAAAAGAATTTGTTAAAGAACTATCAAAAAATTATGAATTAATACTTTTTACAACAAGACCTTCTAAACAAACTGTTGAATGGTTACAAGATAATAAAATAGATAAGTACTTTAAAGATGTCACAAATATAAAATACCCTGCACATATATACTTGGATGACAGAGCAATAAAATTTGAAGGTGATTATAATAAAACATTGGATGAAATAAATAATTTTAAGGTTTATTGGAAAGAATAGAGTTTATTTTAACTAAATTTCAACCAAGATGTGTAACTTCAACATCCAATTTATCTTTAAATGTCAAGTTAAGTTCACGTTCAACATTATCTTCCAAATTAACCCAAAGATGACTGCTGGTAAGCATTTGGTAGCGTTTTTGGTTTGCAAATTCATCCGGTGCTTCAAAATCAATCACAACAGGGTTTTCACCTTTATGTTTTGCAAGAAGTTCTTTTAAAAGAACATTTTCTTCCATTTCTAAAGTTTGAAGCAATTTAATTGTCACCAAATTAACATCCTGAATCGGTTTAACCTCATTTACAAGCAAGTCGATATCTTCATCTTGAATATTAACTTTTGCTTTAATAATAACTTTTTGCTCGGAATTAATCAGATGACCATATTTTTCAACAGTTTAAGGAAATGCAAAAATTTCAATTCTATCTGTTAAATCTTCAATTACGCCTTTTTTAACAAATTTTGTCGGATCTTTTTTAGTCGGTCTTTGTTCTATTTGAGATAAAAGTCCGCAAATTGTAACAATAGCGTCTTTTTTAGGATTTTCCTTAATATCTGTTATGGTTTGCGTGGTAATATATTTTAATTTATCAATTATTGTTGCAAGCGGATGAGATGTAACATAAATACCCATTAATTCTTTTTCAAATTGCTGAATTTCAGAATCTGAAAATTCCTCATCACTTCCCGATAAGCTAAATGTCGGGATATTTAATTCATCCTGTGCTTCAGCTGAAATTGCACTAAACAGGCTAACTTGACCTGAAGATTTTGTTTTATTTGCATTCTGCACAAATTCAACAACAGCGTCAATATTATTTAAAAGCTGGCGCCTTGATTTTTCTATATTAGAAAATGCGCCTACTTTAATTAAACTTTCTAAAGTTCTTTTATTTAAACATTTTGAATCTACACGCGAACAAAAATCATAAAAACTTTCAAACGGTTTTTCTTTTCTTTCTTTTTCAATTTCTTCAATTACCGCTTCGCCCACATTTTTAATTGAGGCAAGCCCAAAGCGGATATTGTTGCCGTCAGGTGTAAATTGTGCATTAGATTTATTAATATCCGCGGGTAAAACATTAATTCCCTGTGCTTGGCATTGTAAAATATATTGTTGCGTTTTTTCTTGTTTATCGGCAACACTTGTCAACATTGCACACATAAATTCTGTAGGATAGTGTGCTTTTAAATATGCAGTTTGATATGCAACAAAGGCATAAGCGGATGAATGCGCTTTATTAAAGCAATAAGTTGCGAAATTTTCAATTTCTTCAAAAAGATTTATGGCAGCTTCTTTTGTCATTCCTTTAGACGCAGTTTTTTCAACAAATATGCCTTTTTGCTCCTGCATTTGTTGAATTTTCTTTTTACCCATCATGCGTCTGACCATATCAGCTCCGCCAAGTGAATAATCGGCTAAAGTCTGAAATATTGCCATAATCTGCTCTTGATAAAGAATTGTACCGTAAGTTTCTTTTAAAATACCTTCTAAAAGCGGATGAGCATATTCAATTTTTTGACGGCCATGTTTTCTGTCTATAAATTTGTCAACCATGCCTGCCCCTAACGGCCCCGGTCGATATAGAGCAACCATAGCGCCTAAGTCCTCAAATACCGTTGGTTTTAAGCGTTTGATATATTTTTTCATACCGGCAGATTCTAATTGAAATACTGCATCTGTTTCACCTTTAGATAACATATCAAAAGTTTGTTTATCATCTAAAGGAATATTGTTTATATCGATATCTTCGCCTGTACGCTCTTTTATAAGGTCTAGCGCGTCTTGAATAATGGTTAAAGTTTCAAGACCAAGGAAGTCCATTTTTAAAAGACCGATTTTTTCAATCCCCGCCATGGGATATTGGGTTTGAATTGCCCCGGGTTTTTCTTTATCTTTTGATAATGATACAGGGATAATATCACTCATGGGTTTTGGGGCGATAATAACACCTGCTGCGTGTGTTCCTGTTTGGTTTTTAAGGCCTTCCATGTGAAGCGCTTCATCAACAAGGCTTTGAACTTGCACATTTTCATCACAAAGTTTTTTTAATTCCATGCCGTCTTCAAGTGCTTCTTTCAATTTTGTTCCGGGGGCGGAAGGAATCATTGCAGCCCAAGTATTGGCCTGCTGAAAAGGTATTTCATAAACTCTGCAAACGGCTTTCAGGGCAGCTTTTGCAGCCAATGTACCAAAGGTAATAATTTGACAAACATGGTCTATTCCCCACTTTCGGGAAACATATTCAATTACTTCACCCCTTCTTCTTTGACAAAAGTCAATATCTATATCAGGCATTGAAATACGTTCAGGATTTAAAAACCTTTCAAATAAAAGGTTGTGGCGGATTGGGTCTAATTCTGTTATTCTAAGCGCATAAGCAACAATTGAGCCTGCCGCTGAACCACGCCCCGGACCTACAGGAATTTTATTATCTTTTGCCCAATTTATAAAATCCCAGGTTAATAAAAAGTATGCGGGGAAACCCATATTAAAAATTACCCCTTTTTCATACTCATAGCGTTCCATAATGCTGTCGGGGATAGGGTCGCCGTAGCGCTTTTTTAAACCGTCAAGACAAAGTTCGTTAAAATATTCTTCTTCCGTCATTCCGTTTGGGCAAGGATATTTCGGCAAAAGCTCTTTTGTTTTACCAAATTCAAGTTTATCCATTTCAAAGTTACATTTATCGGCTATTTCAACCGTTGTATTAATGCAATCATTGAAATAATCTTCATCCAACCAAGAAAACGCTTTTCTTAATTCTTCAACGGTTTTAACATAAAATTCATTAACCGAAAATTTGAACCTGTCGGGCTTTGATTTGGCGGATTTTGTCTGTTCGCACAATAAAGTATCATGCCATGAGGCATCTTGCGCCCTTAAATAGTGAGAATCGTTTGTTATAACTGTTTTAATATTTAATTCTTTAGCAATTTCCATTAATACAGGGTTTGATTCTTTTTGTTCAACTAACCCATGGTCTTGAAGTTCTATATAAAAATCATCCCCGAACAAATCTTTATAATATTTTGCCTTTTCAAAGGCCTTATCTTTTTTACCGTCTAAAATATTTTTTGCAACTTCTCCTTGAATACAGGCAGAAAGGCAAATTATATCTTCATGGTATTTTTCTAAAATTTCATGGTTAATACGCGGTTTATAATAAAAACCTTCGGTTGAAGCAATAGAATCCATTTTACAAAGGTTATGGTAGCCGTTTTGATTTTTAGCCAATAATACAAGGTGATACAGTGTTTTTTTATCTTGATTATTTATAACATCACCTTCGCAAATATAAAATTCACAACCTACAATAGGTTTAACTGCTTCTATTTTCTTTTTTAGTTCCTGAACATCCTCAGTCAACATGTGAGATAACATTTCATTTTTTGCAATGAACATATCAGCACACCCGAACATGACCCCATGGTCTGTAATTGCAATTGCAGGCATGTCGTTTTCGGCTGCAAATTTGTAAAACTCGGGAATTCTAATGGCACCGTCTAATAATGAATATTCCGTATGTATGTGTAAAGGAACATATTTCATATTAAAATATTAGCGCAAAACATAAGGCTTTGAAATCGTTTTTAAATTTATGTAAACAAATTAATCTAAACCTATGTAATTTTTAAGATTAACAGATAAATTTTTATTTCTGCATAATTTTTTTAATTTTGCAATTGCGCGTGTTTCAATTTGACGTATTCTTTCACGCGATACACCGTAGCGCGAGCCTATTTCATCCAGTGTTTTCTTTTGACCGTTATTATCTAAGCCATAGCGCATAATTAACACATCTTTTTCTTTAGGATTTAATTGGTTTAACATTTTTCTGACATCTTCCAATAAATTTTCCTGTGTAACCTTAGTATCCGGTGTTAAATGTGTTTCATCCACAATGAAATCAGCTATTTTAGATGTATCATCTTTTTGATTTGCAGGTGTTTCAATAGAAATAGTGCTTTGCGAACTTTTCATTAAAGAAACCAATTTGTTAACAGGCATATCAACGCGCGCTGCTATTTCTTCTTTTGTCGGAACTCTGTTTAATTCTGTTGATAATTCAATTGTTGCACGTTTTATTTTAGATAAAGTTTCGATCATGTGAACAGGAAGTCTTATCATACGGCTCTTATCGGCAATTCCTCTTGTAATTGCCTGTTGAATCCACCATGTTGCATAGGTTGAAAATTTATAACCTTTTGAATAGTCGAATTTTTCAGCTGCCTTCATTAAACCGAGATTTCCTTCTTGAATTAAATCAAGAAACGATAACCCTCGACCAATATATTTTTTTGCAATTGAAACAACAAGTCTTAAATTAGCGTTGATTAAAACTTCACGCGCTTTTTGGGAATGATTTTCTTTTATTTGACGGGCAACTTCTAATTCATCTTCAAAACTTAATAAAGGAATTTTACCTATCTGCTGTAAATATATTTTAACCGAATCATCAGCTACAATTGACTTATAATCTTCTTTTAAATTTTCTTGACTATCTTCATCATCTTCATTAGAACTTGATGCTATATCGTTATCAATTTGAAGAAGGGTTTGCTCATCAAGGTCATCATATAAATAATCGCCTATATTTTTTTCATTTGTTTTTTGTTTCACAATAATTCTCCAAATAATCGCTATTATACAATAATTTTTAAAAAAGATTAAGCGGTATCAGGACTTTTTTGATTTTAAATATAATTGGCGGACAGCTTCATACATAATAACAGCTGCGGCATTACTTACATTCAATGATTCAAAATTACTTAATATTTTAACCTTAAAATCGGCTTTATTTAATATTGTTTTTGAAATCCCTGAACCTTCCGAACCCATAACAAGCGCAAAGTTCATATCCGTATAATCAATTTCAAAATAATTATCTTTCGCTTGCATTTGTGTAGCAATTACCCAAAAGTCGTGCTTCTTTAGGATATCAATACCGGCCGATAAGCTGGTTGTTTTTATTATTGGAATGTGATTAATTGCACCTGAGGATATTTTTTCAACAACAGGGGTAATGGGGCAGCTTCTGTGATTAGAAACCAAAATCCCGTCAAAGCCCGCGGCAGCAGCCGTTCTTACTATTGCACCAAAATTGTGCGGATCTTGAACTTCATCTAATACAATTAATCTTTTAAAGCCTTTTTTTTCAGTTGCTAAAAAATCTTCAAGTTCGATATATTCAACACTTGAAACACTGGCTATTACACCTTGGAAATTTGTATCTTCTTCAAAATTATCTTTAAATTTTTGCAAATTAGTTTTTTGGATAATTATTTTTTTATTGTTTGCTTCATTTATTATTTTTTTAAGACGGTTATCATAAGAAATTCCTTGCTGGATATATATTTTATTAAGCCTGTTCGGACTTTTTTCTAAAATTTCCAAAATCGGATTTTTACCATAAATTAAATTATTTGTATTATTATTTTTCATTTTGTCATCCTAATTATGTATATAATTGTAAATATATTTTCATATAATTTTTCTTATTGTATTATAAAATAAAGTAGAGGTGAATTAGATTAGAACTTTATAGAGATGTTAGAAAACTTATTATCAGCAAGTACTCAAAAACAAGTCGTAGGCGTTGCCCTTACCCCCGGTATAGGACTTGAGGCAATCATATATGACAGAAATAAAAATATTGCCTTAAAGTACGGAAGAAAAAAGGTTGAATATAATTTCTCTACAAGAGAAATTCAGGATTACGTTGAATTCAAAACCGCATTAAGTGATTTAATGCGCGAAATGAATGTTGCGCCAAAGTCAATGGCGTATTTGGTTTTACCTAACGTATATTTTGATTTTATTGAAATTCCTTCTTCAATTGCAGAAGCTGAAATCAGAACCGCTCTATTATCTAAGGCGGAAGAATTCTATTTATTCAAAAAAGAAGAACCTATTTCAGGCTGGTGTAATGTTGTAAATATCAACGATACATCACAAAAAAGATTAGCTTATACTTCATTTCAAAAAAATGCTGTTGATAATTTAAAAGATATTTTTTCAGACGTTGGTCTGCAGTTAGTTGGTGTTGAAAGCTCATACAGCGCAACTATCAGAGGTTTATATTCTATAGGATTGCTTGATGATGTGCTTTCCAAGAAAGACTCTTGGACAGCAATGATGGTCAACACTAACAGTTTCACCTTACTTTATTTTGACGCTGATAACTTATTAGAATGTACGGAAGTTCCAATTGCTATCAAATCATTCTCTACCGAAGAAGCATACGCTGCAATTTCTTCCAGCGCTTCACAATTGTTAGATAATTTCTCATCTTCCAAATTGTACATTATCAGCCAAACAGACGATATTTGCGCAGAAGTTTTAAAACGTCAAATGCAATTTGATAAAGATATCGTCACTGTAGATTCTAACAAATATGCTAAAAAACCTTTAATTGATGTTATGCAATCTCCTGATTTCAACAAGGCCAATGCAATGACCTTGAGTGCAGTAGGTGCTTCTAACATTAAAACAGAACTCAATCTTTTAATTAACGTCATGGCCGATGACCCTTCTTCTAATCTTGGGGTTTATTTTACAACCTCTATTATGGGTACTGTGGTTGATGTTACAAGCGAACTTGTTGCAAAATTATCAATCATTTTGGCCGTTATCTGCTTATTGGTATTTGGTGCAATTGCACTTGCCTGCAGCGTAATTAATTCAAGTGCGGAAGAAAATATTTCCGAAATATCATCTGAAATTAGTAATATAGATAAAATAATTGCAGCAGAATCAAAAGAAGAAGTTGTCGAAGAAATAGACATGAATGCAATTATAGATGAAATTGCTCAAACAAATGTTAAGGCGATTAAATACTATGATTCTATAGCAAGCGATATTCCTAAAAATATTTGGTTAACACAATATTATAACAAGCAAGGAGATAAAATTCTTGTAGCCGGTGTGGCGGAAAGCATTATAGATATTTATGAATATTATAAAAATCTTAAGATTGTTTCTCCTGAATCAGATATTAAATTAACCGAGCTTAAAGTTTTGGCATATAACGAAAATACTCAATCGTTATTTAATGGTTTATCAATTAATACAGATAAAACAAGGCTATATACTTTTGAAATTTCTAATACTACTATTGATAATATTGTTTCACAGCAAGCACCTAAAGATAAAGCTGTTAATGAAGGCGATATTATTGTTAAACCTGCTCCGCCTGCTGAAGGCGAAAATGTAGAGCAGATGGCCGAACAGGTAAAACCTGCGGAATAAGGATATAAAATGGAAAAATTAATAAAAGATAATCTACTTTATATATTAATTGTTGCAATTGCTTTTTTCGGCGGTATTTATGCGGTATATCATTTTGGATATCAGGCTTATGAAAATCTTAGCGAAGCAAGTTCTAAAAAAGAAGAATTAACTTCAAAACAGCAAAGATTGGAACAAATTAAAAAACAAAAAGCAAGTGAAAAGAAAGAAAAGAAAAAAGAAGCCCAAAGCGGAAAAATTATATATGAAGTTTTAGGACAGCAATTCAGCGCAGACGCTTCATTTGGTATTATGTTTGAAAATGTTTTATCAAATATTACAAACGCAGGTTTAAGAATTCGTTCAATTGATTATAACTATTCGCCTGCAGAAGATAAAATCCTTCAAACAAATACTCCCGGCTATAACGCTTGTGAATTGAGCTTTGTAACTGTCGGAAACTATACACAATTGCAAAATTTCTTAAAAAATCTTGCAAAAGAAAACTATTTAACAAGTATAACCGAACTTTATCTTGAACCTTATGAAAAAGATAAAACCATTTTAATTTCCAGCTTTAAAATCAGATTATATACAAAAACTATTTAGTTTAATTACTGTATTGCAGGGTGCTAATAAGGCATTAAGGCATTAATATCTTATTGTCATGGCATTTTTCCTCACCGTATAACAGCTCTGTTAAAAACGCAAATATAATATTTTTTTAAAACATTTGAAACTTTTTAATCATCAAATATAATTATTCATGTATTTTAAAGGAATGGCATGGAAAAAAACAGTTTAAACACTTTTGATTGTATTGTAGTCGGCGCGGGTCATGCAGGCATTGAAGCCTCTATAGCTTGTTCCCGTCTTGGTTTAAAAACATTATTAACAACCTTAAACATTGATAATATAGGCTTAATGCCTTGTAATCCCGCAGTGGGCGGGCCTGCAAAATCCAATCTCGTGCGCGAAATTGACGCATTAGGCGGTGTTATGGCAGAATTGGCCGATTCCACATATATGCAGCTTAAAACCTTAAATTCTTCAAAAGGCCCTGCAGTGCACGCACTTCGCGCTCAATCGGATAAAAAAGAGTACAAAGCATTGGCAAGACATTTTGTTGAAAAAGAAGAAAATTTAACCTTAAAACAAACTCATATAGTTGATTTGATAGTAGAAAATCAGGAAATTAAAGGTGCTGTTGATGAATTAGGTATAGAATATTTCGCTCCGACTGTTGTTTTAACAACAGGAACAAGTTTAGAAGGAAGAATATTTATCGGGTTAAAATCTTTTTCACAAGGCAGATTAGGAGAAAGAAGCGCGCAAGGGCTCGGGGTAAAATTAAGAGAGCTTGGGTTTAATGTAAGAAAATTAAAAACAGGTACACCCGCAAGAATTGACGGCAGAACGCTGGATTATTCAAAACTTGAACTTCACCCCGGAGATGAAGTAATTAATAATATGCCCCGCTTTTTCTCTTTTAAAGATAATCGCCCGATTAGAGAACAGTATCCTTGTTATTTAACAAAAACAAACGAAAAAACCCATGAAATCATAAGGGCTAATTTACAGTATTCGCCCCTTTACCGCGGGCTTATAACAGGCAGAGGGCCGAGGTATTGTCCTTCTATTGAAGATAAAGTTGTAAGATTCAGCCATAATCCTTCACATCATATTTTTATTGAACCGGAAGGACGTGATACTTATGAAATGTATATTCAGGGCTTTTCAACATCTCTGCCCATTGAAGCGCAATTTGAGATGATTCATTCCCTGCCGGGATTAGAACATGTGTCGGTAATTAAGCCTGCTTATGCCGTTGAATACGATAGTGTTTGTGCCCTTGAACTGGATGAAGGGCTTATGACAAAAAAAATAAAAGGGCTTTTTATGGCAGGACAGATAAACGGTACGTCAGGTTATGAAGAAGCCGCAGCACAAGGGCTGGTTGCAGGAATTAATGTAAAAAATTACCTTGATAAAAAAGATTACATAGAAATTACACGCTCAAATTCATACATAGGAACACTGATTGACGATTTAATTACAAAAGATATTGATGAACCATATCGTATGATGACATCACGCAGTGAATACAGATTAATTCTAAGGCAGGATAATGCCGATTTAAGGCTTATGGAATTAGGATACAAGGCAGGTTTAGTATCTGAAAAAGAAATTCAAAAGAAACGCTTTAAGGCGTCGGAAATTGACGCTCAATTTGAAAAGTTGAAAAATTTTAAAATCCCCGCAAATGAAACAAATAAAAAAATTTTATCAAAATATCAAGAACCTCTGGAAACAGGTACAAACGGTCTTCTTATTTTAAAACGTCCTAATGTGGATTATAAAGTGTTAAAGGAATTAGGTTATAATTCCAATATAGATAGTATAAATAATTATCTGATTCGCGATATTGAAGAACAGACCGAGGTTTTAATTAAATATGAAGGCTATATAAAACGTCAAAAAGAACAAATCGAAAATCAAAGTAAAACCGACAATATTAAAATTCCTGACGATATAAATTATGAAGAAATTAAGCAAATTTCAACAGAATCAAAAGAAAAATTAATTAAAATTAAACCAAAAACAATAGGCCAAGCCTTAAGAATAGGCGGAGTAAAGCCTGCAGATGTATCTGTATTAATGGTTTTAATTGAACAGCACAGAATTAAACAAATTAAATAAATCAAAATTGTCCGAAACATTCAATCTGTTTTAATACATCCCCATCTTCCACCCAAATTTGTGTTTCGGGGTGTAAAGTCTGCATATTATCGGCAATTTCTTTCAGATATATTGCATATTGTGCGTCAATAAAATTCACTTTGTCAATTTTTTCAATATAATATTCACTGCTTCCGCAATTAGAGCAAAACTTATCTTTTGGCACAATTTCACCCCAAATCAGTTTTGCTTCTCTTTTAATATCACATCTTGCACATCTTAAAAGATAATAATTTTTAACCAGATACTCTCCGCAATCAGGACAATAGCCTGAATCTTGGTATAACAGTGCGTGTTTATGGGAACATTTACATTGGTTTTTTATAAGTTTAAATAATACATTTGCCATACTATCTAAATAATGATAAATAGTATATTTTCAATATATATTAAGAAATGTAACAAGAAATAAAGTCGAAATAGCAATTATCTGAAATCGATATACTTTATATATATGTAAGGCAGATATCAATAACAAGTTCATAAAGGAGAGTAAGATGGCAAGAGTTTTAATTTCTATGCCCGAGCAATTTTTAACACAGATTGACAATGTGGCTCAAGGCGAAAACCGCACAAGGAGTGAGTTGATAAGAGAAGCTCTTAGAACTTACATCAATCGCTCCAAACTAAGAGAAAATACACTGGCAACAAAGAATGCATCTATTTTGGAGGCGTTGCTGGATTAGCACCTTAAGTGTAAGTTAGTCATCGGGGATAACAAAGCATAAGGAAAGAAAAAATATCTGTATAAATAGAGAAGAAGAGAAGAAGAGAAAACAACTTAATCAAGAGAGAAAACAGAGTAAAATCACGAGAGATACCAAGTAAAACAAAATAAAGACCGCATTCGCGGTCTTTTTGATATTTATTTTAACCTATTAATTGAGCGCCTTCTTTTTCAATAGGTAAATTAAAGAAATTAGTTTTAACGTTAAAATAATTCCAGCTGTTTGTAACTGTTTCTTTAATTTCACTTACCCCTATTCCGTTATAAATAATTAAAATAGAAGGCCCTGCACCGCATAATACAGTACCTATTACACCGTTTACATGTTTTAAATTATTCATTATTTCAACTAAACCGGGTACTAATTTTTCCCTGTAAGGCTGGTGTAGTTTATCAAATAAAGCTGATTTCAGAAGTTCTTCATCTTTATTATAAAGTGCGTCAATAAACATAGCACTTTTTTTAAGGTTAAATACAGCGTCTTTCATAGGAACTTCTTTTGGCAAAACAGAACGCGAAATTTCGGTATTAAGTTCATAATCAGGAACACAAACCATTAATTTCCATTCATCATTCCAAGGGAGCTTGCGATATATAATAGAACCGTCTTCTTCCCAGCTGGCTACCGTCATACCGCCTTTAAATGCAGGTGTGATATTATCAGGATGTCCTTCAATTTCTGTTGCTATAGACATTAAAACTTTTTCATCCGCAGGCCTGCCTAATAATTCATTAGCGGCAATCAATCCCCCCACAATAACGGAAGCAGATGAACCAAGACCGCGCGATACAGGGATTTGCGTTTTTATGGTAATTTTTAATTCGTTAGGAATTTGCCCTATAAAATTATACAAAAGCTCAATTGCTTTATAAACAATATTTGTTTTATCAGTCGGAACATCAGCTAAATCCGATTCATCATTATTTTTTTCATTGATTATATTAATTTGAATACCTGTTCCGGGTAATACTGTTTCTTCAACAGAAACTACATTATATAAGGGCAATGCCAACCCGAAAGAATCAAACCCGGGGCCTAAATTTGCTATTGTAGCAGGTACTTTTACACTTACTTTCATATCATTTTCCTATTGCACTTTAACAGGCATTATTAAACAAATATAATTACCTTCATCATCCTGCGGTTTGAATATAGAAGCCGCTAAAACATCAGAAATTTCAATTTCTATATTTTTAGAATCCATATTTTTTAAGCCGTCTAATACATATTTATAGTTAAATGCTGTCAGCATATCATCATAGCTGTATTCGATATCTATATAATCTTTTGATTTACCGGCCTCAGGGGTGTCTGCCATAATTTCAAGCTGATTGGTTATAAAATTAAATTTTACAACATTTGTTCTGTCATTAACCATAATCGCAACGCGTTCAATGGCATTAATTAATTCAGCCCTGTCAACAATAATTTTTTTATCATTATTTTCGGGAATTAATTGTTGATATTTAGGATACACACCTTCTATCAGCCTTGATTGGAAAGTTAAATTAGTAAATTCAAAAATTATTTTATTTTTATAAATTTTTAAAGTTATATTTTCATCTTCAACAATAGATGAAATTCTTTGTACTTCAGATAATGTTTTAGAAGGTACTATAAAATTAATATTTTCGGAATATTCTTCATCTAATTCTTTTTTAACTCTTGTTAACCTGTTGCCGTCAGTTGAAGCCATTTCCAGAATATTTTTTTCGATATTAAAACAAACACCCGTTAAAACAGCCTGTGTTTCTTGCATTGATACAGCAAAAATTACCTGTTTAATGCAACGTGAAAACTCATTTTTATTCAATACAACGGTTTTAAAATCTTCTTGAGTTTCTTCATTTAAAACTTTAGGGAATTCATTAGGGTTCAGCCCGATTAAATCAAATTCTGTTTTTCCTGACTTGATTTTAATATTATCCGAATCTTCAACTGTTTTAAGTGAAATTTGTGTTGAAGATAATTTTGATACAATTTCTGAAATCTTTTTGGCACTTAATGTCATAGCGCCTGTGCCTACAACTTCCGCTTGTGCTTTATAATTGATTGCCAAGTTTAAATCAGTTGCACAAAATTTAACTCTATCTGATGATACAGCTTCAATTAAAATATTTGACAGAATTGGCTGTATTGCTTTTTGAGCTGTAATTTTTTCTACAATTTTAATCCCTGATGAAAAATCTTCTTTGTTTAAAGTAATTTCCAAAACCAATCTCCAATAAAAGTACTACTAAATTATATTATAAAAATA
>JAFVFO010000030.1 GCA_017475485.1 Candidatus Gastranaerophilales bacterium
AATTGTAAAATATTTGCACCGCGAAGCCGATTTGCTTAATGCATTTTTTATTGACCACGAAAAAGATGTTGATTTTTAAGATACGTTTAAGTGCCGTTTAAGAACAGTTCAATCGGGGTATACAAAATAAATATGTCTGAATGATACAAAATCAGGCATTGTACTTGATATTTCCCCAAAAGCAATCAATTAATGTTTATAACCGAAAGGAACACAATATGATTGAAAAAGATTACAAGCTTTATGGCACAAAGATTTTAAACTTAAAAACGCAAGAAATTGGTTTGCTGATTTGTTTATGGGAAAACAAATTTGCTGATAAAACTGTGGATTTTGCAACCTGCGTTGATAAAACCGGCAAACGATATAACATCGAACTTGATAATATAAGAGGGTTTGAAGATGATTTTGAAAAATAAATTAACCAAAGAAACGTTGAACATTCCGTATTCTGAATTCCGGATAAAGTTTGCAAAAGAGATACGGGATACGTTTGAAAGCTATCGTAAAACACAATTAAATAAATACTCTTGGAACTTCAAAGATGACAATTCTTTGGAGTTTAATTTTTATTTTGAATTACATTGGAACTTCAATCATTTTGGGATATCTAACTGGTATATCGAAAGAATGTAAAATTTGAACACTAATAAAACACCTTTTAAACGGCAGTTAAATGCTGTTTGAATTTTTGCTTGGGGTAAATATCTTTTCAAAAACTTCCGAGAGGTAAAAGTATTTGTTTTTTGTAATTACTTCCGACTAGCATGTCAAACTCGAGATACTTTATGTCAGAATCCCTAATACGCAGTATCAAAATCCGCCGAACTCGCCTATAATGCTAACGCATTATGCGAGTTCTCAAAACTCAATTTCCAAAATAATTAAAGAGGATACCAATCGGTATCCTCTTTAATTAGCGGGCGACGAGACTCGAACTCGCGACGTCAACCTTGGGAAGGTTGCATTCTACCACTGAATTACACCCGCATACAATTATTATATTCCAAAAAAATAACCCCGCAAGAAGCGGGGGTATATTATTATGAATTAGTTTAAAATAAAATAGAAAATATTCAGATATGTTGCATATAATATCCAAATAAAATAAGGCAGAAGGAGTGAGCCTGCAATTTTTGAAATTTTAAAAAATTTCACCATAGTTAAAAATACAAAAATATCAAGCAAAATTACAACAATTAAAGCGCCGAGCAGGCTTTTAAAGCCAAAAAACACAGGTGCCCAAAGAATATTTAAAAGCATTTGCAATACAAAAAGTATATAGCCTGATTTTTTATTTTCACCCTGCGCCATTATATAAATTGCCAAAGAAGTGAAAATGCAAAGATACAAAACACTCCACACCGGCGCAAAAAGCCAATTTGGCGGTGAGAATAAAGGTTTTTGTAAATTAAGATACCAAGAAGTATTAAACATATTTTTATTTTACAAATTGTTTAATAACTTTTCATTGAATTTTTGTCTAATATTTTAATCTTCATCATCCAAATCATCAACATCAAGATTGTATTGTGTCGGCGCATAATTAAACTTTTGCGCCAAATTATCAAGCGTATCAAACATATATTGCTTAACTTCTTTTCTGTTTCTGTGATTCATGCAATCATCAATTTCTTGAACTTCAAAATATTTCTGTTTTTGTTCATTTTCTTTCAAATATAGCGTGCTTATTGATGCTACTTTATTTTTCTTGGCGTCATTATTTACAATTGCCGTAAAAAACTCATTTTCATAAGGCGATTGGAAAAAGTATGCACTATAATTCATACCGTTAAATTCTTTTTGCGAAAGCAATTCACATTTTCTGTCTTTATATAATCTTTTACCTTTCAAAAGGGCTTTTGCGTCTTTTTCATAAAGGTGCATATTCGCGCTTAATTGGTATATAGGAAGATATTTACCGACATATTCGCCTTCTCTGACGGCTAAATCAATTGCGCAGTTATATTTTTCGGGAAAATGTTTTATTGATTTACAACCGAGTCTTGGAATTACAAAATTATTCTTGTAATAAAACGCTAAAGGAGAATACGCGCTGTGCGAAGCCTCGAGCACAATATTTCCGCCATATCCTCTTTTTTGGCTTTCCAATACCGCTAATTTCAAAAGTTGAGTACCGATACCCTTATATCTTCTGTATTTATGTTCATCGGCATATAATTCCGCAACTCTTAAGCAGTCTTTAGCGAATGTATCCTGCAAAATCGCATAAGCAACACGTTCACCTTGGACATATAATTCCAAATCTTTTTCATTGCCGGTTAATTCGGGGTTTTTAGATTCTTTTTCAACAACCAAAGCCTCTATATCATTATCATCCAAATCTTTTATTGTAACTTTTTGGATTTTTTTATTATCTTCAAGCGTGAAACTATCTTTAACATTGTTTGACGCGCGAAAAGACACATTTTTAAAACTATTAATTTTTTGCAGCGGGGAAATATTTAGAATTTTCATATTCCAAATAAAACAAAACGAAAAAATAATTGTCTAAATTTTAGATTTTTAGCAAAACAATTACTTAAATGAAAATTCTTCTTCTGTAATTTTTTCTATAATATCAAAGATTTCTTTCAGACGCTCCTTTTTTTTCAAATACAAATATCCTATAACTCCTTCAAAAGATGTTGCAAGGGTGTGGATTTTAGGGTTTGATTTTTTATTTATTGTCATTTTTAAATTTCTTGCCCTGTGTTGTATTTCAAGCTCATCCGGAGTCAACTTATCAAAAATTTTGTTAATCAAATCCGCCTGAAACTCTGCCCTTACAAATTTAGTTGAAAGAGCGTGCATTTCTTTTAAGTTTTGCGCTTTTTGAATTACTTTTTCTCTTATGAAAAGTTCCCAAACGCAATCACCAATGTAGCTATAGTGTTTTAAATTATAATTCATCATTAATAATCTTATCAAAAAACTTAACGATTTAGCAATTTTATTGTGAAATATAACTTTATTTAGATATAAGGGAAGATTATGTCCAGCGAAAATACTCAAAATTCAACAGGCGCTGTTGTTGCGTCATATCTCGCATTCCCCGCTATTACAGGTGCCGGAGAAGTCATTTCCGTTGCCAAAAGAAACGGCGGGTTAGGCGCTTCTAAAGTTGCAAAAGAACTTGAGATGTTCAATAAGTTAAATGACGGCCTAAAAACCGCTAATAAAGATGTTTTTTCAAGGGGTTTAACCCTAAGTGATAATTATGAAGCATATAAAAGTGCCGCTAAAACCGCTAAAAAAGCGGGAAAATATGTAGTTGAAACCACTGAAGGTACAACGGTTAAAATTCCTTTTGCGGAAAAAATAAAAAATGTATTCAGAAGGCTTGGGAATAAACCCGAAGTTACCCAAGAGGTAATACAAAAACGTGCAGTTGATGCAGGCAATAATCTTGAAGAAATGAAGGGATTATTAAATAACGGCAAAAATGCGGCCGGAGAAATTGCCGTAAAAAAAGCAAATGAAGCCGTACAAACAGCCCAAAAAGCAGTAGCTGAAGCAACAAGCGAAGAAGCTAAACAAGCTGCACAAAAAACACTTGAACAAGCTACGAAGTCTGCAGCTAAAACTGCTGCAAAAACCGCTTCTCAATCAACATTATCAAAAGTCGGAACTTTATTTAAAGAAGAAGCCAAAAATCCGCTTGTAATCTTTTTCACAGCACTTCAAGCCATACCCGAAATTAAAGATAACGTAATTCCTGCTTTTAAAGAAAAAGGATTTAAAGCAGGTATGAAACAAACCGGAATATCCTTATTAAAAGTAGGTTCTAATTTCTTATCCATGACATTAGGCGCAGTCTTAGGCAAGGTTGCAGGCGGTGCAATAGGTACGTTAATATGCCCCGGAGCAGGCTCTGCCGTAGGTGCTAAGATAGGAAGTATGCTTGGTACAACTGTTGCTAATGTTGTTGGCGATAAGATTGTTAAAAAAGCAGAACAAAAAGCCCAAGAATCAGAACAAAAAGAAATTCAAACACAACAGCATTTTGATATGGCTATGTAGTTAACTTATTACAGAACCTAATGCGTTCAAATTTTCATAAGATACACCGGCCTCGGATAATTCTTCTGCTGTTATGCCAAAAAGGCTTATTGTGTTGACTGCTTTTTTTATATCAATGTTTTTTGTTCTGTTGAACATTTTAAAAACATCAGAAACAGCGTCTTCTCGTGTCATAAATCTTGTAGAACAGTTATTTGTATTATATAAAGTTCTTTTTTTACATTTTCCCATGGCTTCTATTCTCTAACTTTTTTTCCCGTTTGTAAATAAAATGTATATAATTGTAAAATTTGTTTTTTAAATTTAGCAACAATAAAGATTTACAGGCATTTTACAATCCGGAGGTTAAAAATGTTAAATATAAATCCAATAAATTTTACAAGAAATTTTAATTTTAATTCAAAAAAGAATAATAATACTAATTTTAATGCCGTACTTTTAAAACCCTTAGAATGTGATACAGTATCTTTTACAGGCGCAAGAAACTTAAACCATGGCTTATTAGAAGCATTTGACAATAAAAAAATATGCGAAGAAATTTCGCAAAATGCAAAAGTCGCAGAAAGTAATTTAAGAAAAGCAATGAACAAAAATTTTGCGGATTTAGCAACCTCAAAACAAAATCCAAATGGAATTATAGAACCTATCCAAGTCAGAACAAAAAGCCCGAGAAGCATAAGAGAAAAAGCAACAAGCAAATTTGAAGAAGCTATTGTTAATCATAATGAAAAAAATTTCATAAACTTAAATAAAGCTGAAGATATAAAAAGAATTTTGCAAGATATTGTAGGCGCAAGAATTATTGTTAATCAATCAGATACTGCTAAAAATGCTGCAATTATTGACAGATTAATTCAAATGGTTGAACAAGATGAACTAAAAATTCAAGAAATTGAAATTATTATGCTTCCTGAAGAAGAAGGCATTGAACCGTATTTTGATGATATGGATTTGGAAAGACTGTTAACAGCCGTAAATATGAGAAGAAAAACTCCTATTGAAATCAAAAGAACTCCTTCAACATCAGGCTATAGCGCTGTTCATATAGATGTTGATTTATCTGATGAAAATATGATTTCTAAAAATGCGGGCTACAAAGGCGAAATTCAAATAATCGGTCATGACGTTGCGTATTTTAAAGATTTAGAAGACTACTGCTATAAGGTTAAGCAAAATAAAGATATTAAATCAGGCCACAGTGCATATAAGCCCTTCATTGACCATTTAAACAAATACTTTGAAAATCCGGATAAGGGTGATGAATATAAAGAAGCATTTGAAGAATATACATATAAAGCCTACTTGCTTCAAAGGAAAAAAGACCCAACCCAATCGGGCTATAATAAAACCCATTTACCTTCTTTAAGGGAATGCCAAATGGATAATCTGCTTCCGAAAGATTTAGACTTCAATCATTTGGCAAAAATAAAATCAAATTGCGACAGATTATATGAAATAGCAAACAGAAATTCAATCCCCGAGCGTGATTTAGTTTCGCTAAAACTGCACAGTGATTTTATGAATGACTATTTAAAAGAATATGACAGCAAAACAGAAAAACAAATTCGTTATCATTTAGACCAATTATACGATTTGAACAGAGGTCAAAGTGTATTAGCCTGAAAGTTGTTTTTTTGTTATAATGACCACAGTAACAATTATGGAGAGGTTCATTATGACAAATTCAACAGTCGAAGTTATGAAACAAAATTGCTGTGAAGTTTTTGAAAAATTAGCAAATGACGCTGTTTCAGAAGTTAAAGCAAGAGCAGGCAAACAAGGTCAATTCTTAAATTGGATTGAGGTTTTACCTAATTTACAATTAAAAAATTTAGACAATTTATACGATATGGCACAAAATGCAAAAGGTACTAAATTCACTGATTTAGCTATTTTAGGCATTGGCGGAAGCCGTCATACGACAGAAAATATCACTAAATTATTAGGCCTTGAAGATAGGGTTCATTTCTTTTCTTCCGTAGAACCAACAAGTTTTGACAGATTTATCAAAAAATTAGATTTAGATAAAACATTATTCCTGGTTGTTTCAAAATCAGGTACAACGCTTGAAACAACTGTAGGATACAATAATACTAAATCTGCGGTTGAAAAATATCTTAATTCTAAAGATACTTCAAATAATTTTGTTGCAATGACTGATAAAAACTCTGAAAAATCAGCCCTAAGAAGAATTGTTGATTCGGGTGAAATTAAATTATCAGGCTTTGTACATGATGATGTAGGTGGCAGATTTTCTATTTTTGATGACGCCACAATTTTTACACTTTTCTTTTTAGGTGTATCAAAAGATGAAGTGAAAGCTATGTTAAATGCGTCTTTAGATGCGCAAATAGAATTTTTAAACCCTTCAATAGATAAAAACGAAGCTCTGCAATTGGCACGCTTTAATGTTTGTGCTAAAAATTCAGGCAAAAATAAACATTTTGTTGAATATTTTGGAGATGAGTTTTTTGGTACTACATTATGGGAAAAACAATTAAAAAATGAATCTTTAAAATCAAGAATTTCAACGGATACAAATGTCGGCCCCGGATATTTGCACTATAATGCAGAAGCAGATTTAGATGTTAATAATACCGATTCATTTTTCACTTTTGTATATGTAAAAACTGATGATAAAACCATGAATGCTGTAATGGAAGGCGTAATTAGCGCATACAGCGCGCAACACCCCGTATCTAAAATTGTTTTAGATGATTTATCCATGAAATCTATTGCAAGATTTATTGAATTAAAGCATTTTGAAACATTATATACAGGCATCATCTTAAGGGCACAAAAAGGCGATTATACACCTTCTGAAATTGCTTTAGATGAAGTATTACAGCCTAATGTAGAAAAATATAAACGCGAAGTTAAAAAAGCATTGGCAAAATAAGCCATATATTAAAAGGCGCAAAATGTTTTGCGCCTTTTAGTTTTAAAATCTGAAAATTAAAATTAAATTAAAAAATAAATCCTTTTATTTAAAATAATAGTATAATAATTAAATGGAAAATGATGTAAAAGAAGAATTCATATCAACCTTATCCCATGAAATAAGAACACCCCTTACCAGCATAAAAGGTTTTTCGCAGACTATGCTTAATTCTTGGGAAGCACTTGATGATAATAAAAAGAAAGATTTTTTAAAAATAATTTTATCTCAATCGCAAAGGTTGATTAATCTTGTTGAAAATGTTTTAAATGTTGCACGCATTGATTCTGATAATGATAACATAATCCTTACAAAAACAGATATTAAAGCACTTTTAAAAAATTGTACGGATGTTGTTTTAATTAATTATAAAAATTTTAAATTTAATTATACTGAACCAAAATATGAGCTATATTGCCTTATTGATAAAAACAAAACCCAGCAGATATTTATAAATATTTTAGATAATGCCTTAAAATATTCAAATAATTCTGATGTTGTGGATGTTAATTTGTATAATAAAGGCGATTTCAATGTATTATCCGTAAAAAATTACGGAAGCTATATAGAAGAGAGTGAAATTCCTCATATATTTGAAAAATTCTACAGAGTTGATTCATACATTCATTCAACTACGCAAGGAAGCGGGCTTGGACTTTATATAGCAAACAATTTAGCAAAAAAAATGCAGGGGCATATTGAAGTTAAATCGGATAAAAAATCTCTTAGTACTGAATTTTTGGTGTATTTACCTGTTTACGAGGTAGAAAAGATAACAAAATGTATAAAACAAGAATCTTAATTATTTCAAACAGAAAAGAGCTTTCGGCTAAATTAAAAAAACTGATTGAAAATTTAGCTCAGTCCGCGCTTTACACAAATGATTTATCTTACGCATTAAAAATCATTCAATCTCAAGAAATTGAATTTATTATTATTTCAGACACCATAAAAGAAAAATTAAGCAGTTTTATTGAAAAAATAAGAGTTTTAACCTATAATTTCCGCCCTATTATAATTGCAATATCCAAATCAAGCGATTTAAAAGATAGGTTAGAAGTGCTTGAACATGGGGCAGATGATGTTATAGGGGAAGAAATTTCAAAATCTGAATTTCAAATGCGTTTCATGGCGCATTTAAGACGATATATTGAAAGCTATCTAAACCCTATTACGGGAATTTATGATAAATATATTACCCATAAGGCAATAAGGCAATCTTTAGCGGAAGACAATAATTATTCGTATTTATTAATTAAAATAAAAAATGCGCTTACCTATCGTACTACACATGGCGAAATTGCTTGGGAAAAGGCAATTAAAACGCTTAGCGCAATAATAAATTCGGCTCTGTCTAAAGACGATTATATAGGACATATTAGTGATGATGAATTTATTTTAATAACAAATCCTATGATAGCAGAACAGATTGCCTCTTTTTTAACTTTTGCATTTGATAATATTTTAAATAAATTTTATTCGGAAGATGAATTTAGTAATAATTTCACAATGGAATTTAATGACAATAAAGAAGAAAATAAAAAAGGGCTTATGCGCCTGAATATTGCAGTATGTGAAAAAAATAATCAAAAGTTAGATTACAGATTGGTGTTAAACAATTTATATGAAACGCTGAATTTATTAAAAGAAACCGAAAAATCAATATATTTAATAGACAGAGCAAAAATTCAAGGCGAAGTAAGCAGTATAAGCAAAAATAAAGTTTTGGTTTACGAACAAGATGAAGCCTTGTCTTATTTATTAAAAAATGTCTGCGAATTAAATAACATCATTGTTAAAACCGTTTTTGAAAAAACGCAATTTCAAGAAGAATATGGAAATTTCAAGCCTGATGTCGTAATTTTAGACTGGGGAAATAAAAATGAAAGTACTTCGCTTGATATTGCAAAACAAATTTCCAAAGACAACATCAAACTTATTTTCTCGTCTTCTTATTTGAATAAAAAAGAAATTCTTAAATCAGGTGCGGATTTATATATTCCAAAACCTTATGAGATTGATGATATGATTAATTGGATTAAAAAATTTTTAAACTAAGGCATACAATGATGTACGATTTTACCTTCCAAGAGGGTTTTTTGTACATCTATAATTCTTTGATTAGAGCTTCCAACCCAATGAAGATTATTATCATTTAATTCTTTTACAAATTCTCCGTCAACCAATACATCAATATAGGTTAAATCAATATTATCTTTAATTTCTTCCCACAAAAAGCCTGTATATAGCCAAACGGTTTTATTAGGATATGTTTCTTTCACCTTTTTTGCAAGGTTCAAAACTTCGTTTCTGTTAAAAGGGTGCAAAGGATCACCGCCGGAGAATGTTATTCCCGAAACATAATCAGGTGCTAAGTCATCAAATAATTCCTTTTGCGCCGCTTCATCAAATTCAATTCCGCCTGCAACATCCCAAGTTTCAGGGTTTTGACAGCCGTCACAACAATGAGTGCACCCTGCTGTCCATAAGACAACTCTTAATCCGTCGCCATTCAGCATATCATCTTTTGTTATATTATGGTAGTTCATAGCAATGTGGCTCCTGTAAAATCAAAGATTTCTACGTCGCCATTATAATGCTCAGCGTCTTGTTCATCACAAGCCGCTTGCGCACCGGCTGACGCATTCAGCATATCATCTTTTGTTATATTGTGGTAGTTCATTCGAATAATTCCTTAAATTTAATTCTACACTTGAAAGTCATGGATTAATATGATATAATATTTATGTCGGTACTTTTGTACTGGACATGCTGGAGAGATCATATATGATCTCTCCTTCTAATATGTTTTTTCTAAATTGTTGCTTCGTCAATTTAAAATTTGTTACATAGAAATTTCCGTCTGCCTTTATTTTTACTATTTGTAAATGCGCTTTTATTTTATCGTTATTATCTATAAATAATTTAACATAATTATTGTAAACATCTTTTTTTATAATCAAATTAGGTTCTTGAATTGTTCTGATTGCTCTATTTAAATGTTTTTTTCTGTAACTGTCATTATCATTGATAAGATGTTCAATATGGCTTTTATATATAATAATTTCTTCAATAGGTGACTTTATTTTTGTTCCTTTTTCATCATTTACTCCTAAATACTTTAGAGCGGCTTCAAGAGTTTCGCCTTGCCAATGTTGCGGAGTAATTTCAATAAAACCAAGGTTTTTATGAATTGAAACAAAGTTATCATATACCTTATCGGTTATTAAATATTTAGACTTATCTAAAATATTTTTTGTTTTGACGGCATTTTTCATAGACAATTTTTATTAAAAATTATTTTTTCATTTTTAATTTACATACTTACCCTATCTTTAATTTCTTCCATTTTATGATCTGCAAGACGAGAGTCGCCCTTAACTCTTGAATATGCAAGGTAGCCATTCATACGGTCAATTTTAGTTAAATTCTTAGAACCGCATTTTGGGCAAACATCCATGTTTAATTCTTGGTGTCCGCAATCATCACAATATGATAGTGAAAGATTAACTCCTTCATAGAAGCCCATTTTCATAGCTCTTCTGATTAAACTTTCAACAGCTTTTTTGTTATATGAAATAGGATATCTTACATATTGAATTTTACCGCCATTCATTAAATCCCAGAAACGTTTTTCGCAGTCTTGTTTTTCAATAGGGCTGATTTGTTCTGATACATGGCAGTGGAATGAATTAGATACATAGGGTTTATCTGAAACATTGCCTACTATTCCGTATTTTTTTCTGAATTGTTTAACCTGCAGACCGCATAAATTTTCAGCGGGTGTACCATATAAAGCGTAAAGGTTTCCGTCTTGTTTTTTGAACTGTGCAACTTTTTTATTGATATATTCCATAACTTCAATTGCAAAATTGCCGTCTTCTACTAAAGATTTTCCGTTATGAAGTTCTTGCAATTCATTCAGTGCAGTAATACCAAATGAAGCAGTTGCAGATTTTAAAAGAGGTTTAATCTTGTCGTTATATTTTAAATGACCGCCCAAGAAACCGCCTTCGCAATATGCTAAAGGATTAACAGAAGCTCTCATTTCGCCTAAGTATTCATAAGTTCTTACATGGATTTTTCTTATTAATTCCATATAATAATCTAAAACTTCGTAGAAATCTCTGCTTTCTTGTTGAGCTTTAGCATAAATCATAGGTAAATGAAGGCTTATTGCACCAATGTTGAAACGGCCTACAAAAATCGGTTTATCATTTTCATCTGCCGGTTCTGCCCCGCCTCTTTCAAACCATGGAGAAAGAAACGCTCTGCAACCCATAGGCGATACAACGCGTTTATATTTTTTATACATAGAAGCAACGTAGCCTTCGCCCGATAAACTTAACCAATCGGGATACATTGTTTTTTGGGAACATTCAACCCCTGCTTGGAATAATTTTTCTAAAGGTTTGCCTTCGCCATGGAGTTCTTCATCATATAAGAATACAATTTTCGGGAATAATACCGGTTTTTTGCATTCTTTTTTACCTTGCCCGCCCTGACGGGTTTTAAGACAAGCTAATGTTGCCATAACTTCAAACTCATCTTGGCCAAGGCCGGTTGTAACCGTAATGAACGGATAATCACCACGAGAAGATGCTACAGTATTAAATTTATATTCCCAGCCCTGAAAACCTTGTTCAAATGTTGTTTGAACATCTTTTAGAGCTTCTTCTTTTGCTTTTTCAAAAGATAAGCCCATACATATATATCTGTCATATTGTCTGTCGTAAGTTTTCTTAGCATAAGGAGCTAAAATTTTATCAACTTCGGGAACGGTAAAACCGCCATATTGCTGGCTTGCAGCAGCCATTACAATATCACCTATAACGTCAAACGCTACATCTAAGCTCTTTGGTTCATTGTACCAAATGTTGCCCATTTCAAATCCGCCCTTTAGAACAGCGGCGACATCAAACAAGCAGCAATTCATGGTATCACGTCTTGCCGACATATCATGGATATAAATATAGCCTTCTTTTATAGCTTGCTTATCTTCAACTGTCAGAAAGAATTTTTTATATAGTTCTTTATTTAATTCGTTAAAAATTAACGAACGTTTTGTTGAAACCAATGTAGAATCAGCGTTAGCATTTTCCTTATCGCCTATATACATAATTCTTTGAGATTCTTGATAAACTTTATCAAGCATAGAAACAAAGTCTGTTTTATAGTTACGATAATTTCTATAGCTTTCTGCAACCTGAGGACTTAATGCTTGAAGCGCAGATTCAACAATATTGTGCATTTGAGCAATTGCAACAGAATCCTTATCCATATCTAAAACAGATTTGTTTACAAATGCGCAAATATCTTTTATTTGTTTATCCGAAAATTCAACAAGTGTTCTTGCTGCGGATTTTTTAATTGCCGAAATTACTTTTTCTACGTTATATTTTTCTTTTGTACCGTCTTTTTTAATAATTGTAATGTTGTTAAGACTTCTTCTTGAGAAGCTAATTATGTTGCCTATGCTGTCTGTAGTATTCTTGATGGCGTCAGTAACATTGGAATGTGATAAAGTATTTGAACTAAATTCCATATCGTTTGAAATCTTTTGCATCAATTCCTCCTAAAATTTCCTTCTTCGGCATTTTGCCGTTTGCTAATCTAGTTTTGGAAAAAACAACAAATCCTCTTTTAAACTCAACTTTTTCTTACCTATTACTTTTTGATTTGTGGTGATTCCGTTTTTTAAATTAATTCTTTTCTTATTCTTCTAATTTTACTATAAATTTTAAGGCATGAGTATAGTTTGTTTTGATGATTAAATAATTATTTTTTAAAACATAAAAACCACCCTTATATAGCGTGGTTTTTACACTTATTTTTTATTTTTATAAAAGTTTACTTTACAAAACAAATTTTATGTTCAAAGACATGATTAATTTATTTTACCAAAGGAAGAACTTGCGCGGTAATATCCGTACCGCCGAATAATACAGAATCACTTCTAAAAACAACGCTGTAGCCAAGTTCTTTAGCTTTTTGCGCAATAACGGTATCCATTTGAGAATCTGCTTGTGAAATTTCTTTTGAATAAGCGTCTTTTATGGTTTTCTTCTTTTGGGTTAATTGTGCTTCATATTTTTTAATAAGAGCATCTCTTTTTTCTTTTGTTTCTTGTTTTTGTATTTCATCACTTGCACTATCATACCATTTCAGCATTTCGGTTGTTTGTTTTTCGCGTGCGGATTGTGCTTGTTTAATTGTTTTTGAACCTGTAATTAATTTGTTAACATTAACATAGGCGATTTTAGATGTATCAATATCGGAAAACGCTATATTATTGAATCCCACACCCAAACCAAACGCAAATGCACATAAAACAAGGGTAATCAGGTTTCTTTTCATAATAAATTCTCCTTATAGTTAATTTTTGATGTAATGGGTTGCCTGTATTCAATCGAATTAATTGAATGAATATCTATAACAGGTGCAGGCGGTACTATATGCCATTTATATAATGCACCTTGCATTCTTTTAAAGAATTTTTCAAGCCATACAAGTTTTTGCTCGCTCGATAATTCGTGATTTTTTTCGTACAGAAAAACTTCTTTTGTCATATCATCAAGCATTTGATTTTTATTTTCAATTCTCCAGATGACCTCATCTAAAAATTCATAAGGCATTAGAGCTTCCTCGGCAGTTAAAGTTTTACCCGTTTTAGGGTTGATTGCAAGCTCTGCCCCCGGAGGTTTTTCAATAACGCTGTTCGGAATTGCATTTTTTTCTATACGGTTTTTATTCATCCATTTTGCCAGAGCAAAAAGTTTTGTCTTTGTGACATCTAAAATGGGTGCATAACCGCCCGACATATCACCGTTGATTGTTGCATAGCCCATATAACTTTCCGATTTATCAGATGTTGCTATAGGCAGTGTTTCAGGATATTCGTTTGCAATACCCCAAAGTATCGTTGCGCGTGAGCGTGCTTGGATATTGTCTTGAGTGTATGAAGAAGTGTATCTGTTACACCAATTAATATTATCAAACATTTCGCTGAATTTTGAAGCAATTAAATCTTGGGTTTCTTTAATAGGTGCTTCAATAAAATGAATTCCCAAGTTTTGCGCTAAAATTTGAGCGTCATTTTTGCTGTTTGATGAAGTTATTTTAGAAGGCATAGAAACCCCTAAAACGTTTTCCTTACCAAGTGCGTCAGCCAATAATACCGCGCATACAGAGCTGTCTAAACCGCCGGATAAACCTAATACAGCACGCTTAAAACCTGTTTTGGAAAAATATTCTTTAATTGCATAAACCAAGGTATTGTGAATATATTCTAAATATGGTTCGTAATTAAGCGAAAATTCATTTTCAAACGTTTTATCAAGTTCTGAATTTTCTATATGTTTTTTTTCATTAATATCTGTAATTTTACAATCTTCTTTGTATGGTTCAATTAAAGCGGATATTTCACCCCCTTCATCATATATTCTCGATAAACCCGTATATACAAGGTCATCTGACCCGCCTGTTTGATTTACATATATAATTTTTGTTTTATATTTTTTTGCGATATCTTTTAAAACATTATGTTCAAACTGTTCTTTCTGCATTCTTGTATGATTTGAAGCACAGCATATCAAGATATCAATTTCGGAAATTAATTGTAAAATCAAATCTGTATCAAATTTTTTTTCAAATAAAATATCATCACAAATAATAATGCCGTATTTTTTACCGTTTAATTCAAATATTCTGTCTTTTAAATTGAATTTTTCGGCTTCAAAATATGAATATTCATGATAAATTGATTTTTTTGAAATAACGGATTTTCTTATACTGCGCTTTATTTCTTTATTTTGTATAAAGCAAATTGAATTATAGTATGATTTTTCTTCTATTTCGGGGTATCCGATTAACACATTGATATTTTCGCAATATGATTTAATTTCATCAAGTGCTTTTTTGGCATGCTTTGCTACTGAAGGATATCTGTATAAAATATCGCCCATAGGATAGCCTAATAAATACATTTGCGGAAAGATAACCAAAGAAGCATTATTTTTAATTGCTTTTTTAATACATTCAATTGCCTTATTTTTATTATGCTCAATATTCCCCGCCAAAGGATTTAATTGAGCCATACATATTAAATCATTCATACTAATAATCTACTGTAATATCTACATAACCGATTGAACGACGGAATTCTTCCGGCCTTTGGGATTTAACTATTGCATCTTTAGGGTCAACCAGTTTTTGTTTAACCAAATCTTTTAAGCACATATCAAGCGTCTGCATGCCTGAAGCTGCGCCTGTTTGAATTGCGGAATATATTTGCGCTGTTTTTTGCTCACGAATAAGGTTTGCAATAGCTGAATTAACAATCATAATTTCCTGAGCCATTACCCTGCCTTTTTTAATACCGTTTGATTGCAATTTCGGAAGCAAGCATTGTGAGAATACCGCAACTAATGAAATAGATAATTGTAATCTTATTTGCTGTTGTTGAACTTCGGGGAAAATATCAACAATACGGTCTATTGTTTGTGAAGCGGATGATGTATGCAAAGTTCCCAATACAAGGTGACCGGTTTCTGCTGCGGTAAGTGCTAATCTTGTAGTTTCCAAATCACGCATTTCGCCTACCAGAATAACATCAGGGTCTTCACGAAGGGCAGATTTCAAAGCGTTAACCATTGATTTTGTATCTTGTCCCAATTCACGCTGGTGTATAACACATTTTTTGGATTGATGAATAAATTCAATAGGGTCTTCTATTGTTAAAATATGTTCTACGCGGGTAGAATTAATGTAATCAATCATAGCTGCCAATGTTGTAGATTTACCTGAACCCGTAGGCCCTGTTACAAGAATTAAACCGCGGGGTCTATCCGATATTTTCTTGATGATTTCAGGCAAACCCAATTCATCAAATGTCGGCGGAGTGGAATTAATTGTACGAAAAGCTGCCGCATAAGAACCTTTATCACGATAAACATTTACCCTGAAACGGCCTACCCCATGCAAACCGTAACCGAAGTCCAATTCCCAGTTTTGTTCAAGTTCGCGTCTTTGGTCATTTGATAAAATCGGAAAAATAACTGTTTCAACGTCATCTGCCGATAAAACAGGTAAATTTGTTCTGTATAGCTTACCGTCAATTCTGAGTACGGGCGGTAAATTTGCGGATATATGAATATCGCTTGCCTTTTTTGTTACGGCCAATTCAAGTATTTCTTCTATTAGCATACTTTTACTCCAAAATAAAGTGTATATTTTACAGTATAGTATATATTTTAATTTTGATAATCAATAATTTAAACTATTTTCAAATATAAAATGTTGTCAAGAATTTAAAAAATAGGGTATAATTACTCTATGGGAATATTAGATTGGATAACACAATCAGCTAAAAAATTAAAAGACGTCGAAAATAAAATTAATGACGAAACCCGCGACGTCTATGAAGTTTACCAGCGCAATATCGCCTTAGAACGCGAAATTGCACAGCGTACCGAAGAACTTCGTCTTGCAAATCAAACCTTATTAACACTTGAACAGGTTTGGGATATGATGAATTCTTCAAGACCCTTATCTAATGTTTTAGAAACAATCGTTTCAAGTTTATATGGTGAATTTGGTTATATATATAGCTTTATTGCCCAAAAACAATATGAACAAAATTCTACCTGCTATGTTTTAAAAACATATTTAGAAAATGAATTTTCAACCGCCCTAACAGGTTTAACCTCAGAAACGGTTTATGATTTTAAACTTCATCCCGAAACTGAAGGACTTATAGAAAATGCTATTAAAGACGGGGAAATTAAATATTTTATAAGTTTGGAACAATTTATTGAAGACAATATTCCGAATGCAGATTCTAAAAAAGTTCAAGAATTTTGCAAAAATTCGCCCGCAAAAACAATAATCATTTTCCCAATAAAAGTACAAGACCAATTTAAGGGCTTTTTATCGGTATTTTCACCAAGAAAAGAACTAAAAGATGACGAATTGAATTTCTTAAATCTTTTCTCAAGACAAATTGAGCTTGCAATAACTATCGCAAATCTTTTTGAAACAGTTAAAAAACAAGCTGTAACAGACCATTTAACGGGTTTATTTAACAGAAGATTTTTTGAAGACGCTCTGCACAGAGAAGCTACTCGTTCTCTGCGTTCTAAACAACCGTTTTGCCTTATCGGGCTCGACCTTGACCATTTAAAAAGAATTAATGATACTTATGGACACACCATGGGTGATAGGGCAATAGCCTCAATTGCTTCCGTTATAACAAATACTTCAAGAAGTGTTGATATCCCTGCAAGATATGGCGGAGAAGAATTCTTTATAATTCTGCCCGGAATTGACGCAAAAGGCGGATTAATTGCGGCGGAAAGGCTTCGAGCTACAATCCAAAAAACCGAAGTCGAAGGCTTAAAAGAAGGAATTACAGCCTCTTTAGGGGTATCTTGCTTTATTGAACAAACAACAAATATTGATGAATTATTTGAAATGTGTGACAAAGCAATGTATTCATCAAAACAAAAAGGCAGAAATCAGGTTACATTAGCCGACACAGACAGAGTTACATCATGGCAGGATATTGCAATTGACGCATTTGTTGATATATTAACAAAACACAGAATTCCCTTTAACAGAAATCTTGCTTCAGATTTAATTGAAAAATTACAGCAAAAACAGCAGGACGCAACAGGTACATCTACGCAGGAAACCTTATACAGCATTGTGGATTCTATTTCAAAATCATATTTCCCATTGTATCAAGACGGCTCTACAAAGAACAAAGTTTCCCTTGCCGTATTAATTGCAAAACGTTTGAATTTGTCAAAAACAGAAGTTGACCAATTGAAAATCGCTATGCTTTTATATGATATAGGCAATACCATGATGCCTAAAGACATTATGAAAAAAGCAGCACCTTTAAACAAAAAAGAAAAAGCCAAAATTGAAAAACATCCGATTATCGGTGCTCAGGAGATTTTAAAGCCGATTGGCTCTGTATCTAATATTATTCCCATTATCGAACAACACCATGAAAATTGGGACGGTACAGGATATCCTAATAACAAAAAAGGTGAAGAAATACCTATAACATCTCAAATCATTTTGATTGTAGATAGTTTTTCCGCTATGACACAGTATCGCCCATACAGAAAACCGTATAACGAAGATGAAGCAATTGAAGAAATCAAAGCTAACGGCGGTAAGAAATATTCGCCTGAATTGGTTGAAGCATTTATATATGCGATTAATGAGCTTAGAAACAGTTAAAATATTTTAGCCGTTATTTAATAACTTAAATTTTTTCAAAAAAACTTTTTGGTTTTTTGCAAATCGGGCAAATGTAATCATCCGGTTCTAAGTTAATATCTCCTTTATAAATATAACCGCAAATTTTGCATTTATAAATAAGCCCTTGCTCATCTGTTTTTTCTTCTATATATGTCGGTGCTGTTTTCGGTGATTTGCCTTTTTTAACCGCATGATAATATGCGTAAGTCATAGGTTCTTTTTTATTTAAAATATCACCGTCTAAAATTTTAGCTAAAAATAGGCTGTGGGTATCTGTTTCTATAATATCTCCCGTTAATTCGCATATTAAATAACCGATAGAATCTTTAATTACGTCAATTCCTTGGATATTAATTTTTTCAATAGTTTCAAATTTGTCACAATCCCTGCCGGACTGAAAACCAAAAACCGGAATTATATTATCATCAACATCCGTTGATAATATTGAAATAGCAAATTTTTTATTCTTTTTAACACATTCATTTGTATAGTTTTGATGATTAATACTTAATGCAACAGTATCTGATGATACTTGCATAATACTGTTTACAATACAGCCTGTAGATTTAGTTGAATCGGTTGTTGATACAACATATACTCCGTAAGAAATATTCCTTAATATGTCTTTATTCATAATGTTCTCCTTTTAATGTTACAATTTTGACTGATTTTTTAATTTTTAGCAACATTTTTTTATAATAGTTATATAATAATTTATACATTATGAAAAAAATATTAATAACCCTATTAATTATTTTCCTTTCCCCTTTATTCATTTGCAATTATCGAAGAACAAAAAATTGACCTAAAAGGGGCAATTGAGTACGCGCTTAATACAAATCCTCAAATTAAAGCGGTCAAATTAGATACGGAAATTTCCAAAAACAACATAAAAATTGCAAATAAATTACAAAATCCTTCTGTATATACATTTCAAAACATAGGAAAAACCCGCCATGGCAACCCTCAAGAAATAGGGGCAAGTTATGAAATTGAATTATTCAAAAGAGCTAAGCGCAAAAAAGTTGCAAAGTCTGAATATACGGCCACACAAAATTCACAAAAAATTTCAGAAAATGATTTAATTTTAAATATAAAAAAGGCTTATATTGATTTTTTACTAAAGAAATCTAACCTGAAAATAATAACTCAAGAACAAGAACTTGCACGCGAACTATATGAAACAGCATTAAAAACAAAAGTATCGGAACCGGATTTAATTGAGGCAAAAATTGCACTCAATCGCTCAATTATGAGAACAAATACCGCTAAAACGCAGGTTATTTTTGCACAAAACCATTTTAATACTATTATGAATTCTTCAAACATTAACTTTGATACAAAGGAAGATTCCCTAAATGACGATTATCAGGCATTATTAACCGTTAAACCGGAAGATAATTCTCTTGATTTTGAACAGGTTAAAAATTTTGCTCTTGAAAACAGAGCCGATATTCTAAGAGCCCGCCAAAAGGTTATAAGCGCAACATATAACCTTAATGTAATTAAAAGTAAACTAATACCCGATATAGAGCTTGAAGGCGGGTGGGGATATGAAACAGGTTCTAATTCCGATACTGGTAATTTTGAATCAGGAGCATTTTTGAGCGCAAATCTTAAAAATATCCCTTTGATATACCGCTATAAACCGGAAATTAAAAACGCACAATTAGAAATCGAAAAGGCGGAATTAACCTATGAAGATACTAAAATTGACGCCGTAAGAAATATAACAGACGCTTGGGAAAAATATACAATAGCGCGTGATAATCTTGTTTTTTACAACAAAGAGCTTTTAGCGGATTCAAATAATTTATTAAAAGCCTCTAAAAAAAGTCTTGATAAAAATAAAAGCGACGTAACAAGTTTTTTAGTTGCAAAAAAACTTTATCTTGAATTAATTTTAGGCTATCAAGAAGCACTCGCAAATTACTATACAAGCTATGCAGAACTTGTCAGGGAAACAAATATGCCGATTTCTTTATAGGTTAAACTGGTAATTTAAGTTTTTATATTGAACCTTAATCGGGAATTTTTCCCTATTTTGGAAAAAGAAGTAAAAATATTGAGCTTTTCTTGGTGAAATATTTGAAGAAACCTTTATTGAATGTTTTGAAATGCGATTTCCCAATTCTTCCATTCTTGAATAAGTATCTTTATTTGATTGTTCAGAGGCATTTTGAAGCATGGATTGATTTATTTCGTTATAATTATTTGTTAAACCTGCCATATTGCCTAATGTAGCGCCCATTGTGCTCATTGCACTCATTGCGGATGATTCTTGGGTTTGATAAATGTTCAAATAATTATTTGAAGTAATAAATTGTATTTCTCCTTCCGAATCATAAACTCTTAAATCCTCAACTTTAAAAGTATATGGGATTTTGTAGTTCAAATTTTCAACTTGAACATAAAGAGCTAAAATTTCTTGTACAGGGGTTTTTGAAATACCTACTTTTATATTTACATTATCAATTGCTTTTTTATAAGTATTGAAAACAAAATCTTCCTGCGTTTTTATGGTTTGGGTATTTTCGGCCTTGTAATCTTCACCCGTATAATCAAGCGAAGCGCACCCATAAAGCATTACGGAAACAAAAAACACCAAAAGAAACTTAAATATTTTCATATACTTATCCTTATAAAAGGCAGGGGGTAAGCCCTGCCTTAAAACTAATTAATCAAATGTAATCTGTGCCATTTCATCTAATGAAGCAAATACCTCAGAAGCACCGCAGTCAACAAATTGAACCTGTGCCGTTACTGCTGAAGATAAATCAGACAATAGATATAATGCGGCTTTTCCTACTTCAGATACATCAGGCGTTCTTTTTAGGGGTGCTTTTAAAACATTTGCTTTAAGCATTCTGTCAAACCCGCCAATACCTTTAGCGGCGAGGGTTTTAACAGGCCCTGCGGATAAACAGTTACATCTGATATTATATTTACCAAGGTCGTTTGCTATAAATCTCATAGAAGATTCTAATGCAGCTTTAGCTACACCCATGATATTATAATTTGCAACAACTTTAGTAGCACCTAAATATGTCATAGCCATAATTGAACCGCCACCTGATTTTTCCATTAAAGGCTTTGCTTCTCTTGCAATTGTTAATAGTGAATATGCGCTTACATGCATTGCTAAATCCCAGCCTTCGCGGGTTGTTGTATAAAAATCGCCTAATAAATCATCTTTAGACGCAAATGCAACAGCATGTACCACAAAATCAAGTTTATCGTATTTTTTAGCATATTCTTCAAATACGCGTTTAACATCTTCTTCTTTTGTAACGTCGCATTCAACGCACATTTTTGTGTTCATTGATTCTGCTATAGGTTTAACTCTTTTTTCCATAGCTTCATTTGCGTATGTAAAAGCAATATCTGCACCTTGTGCATATAATTGTTCCGCAATAGCATTGGCTATACCAAATTTATTGGAAACACCAAAAATGATGCCTTTTTTACCATCCATTATTCCCATAAACTTTTCTCCTTATCAATTAATAAATTGATTATATTATAAAAATTAAAAAAAGTCATATCAGGGATTATTTGAAAGTTAATTTTTATGATGATATTAGGTTGTTAAAAAACCGCTAAGGCATTAAGAAATCAGTTCAGAGGCATGGTATTGGTATTGCACAACCTTGCGCACATTCTTAGCAGCCCGTATCTTAGTATTAACATCTTCATACTTCATGCTCTTTATATAAAAAAAGGGTCAAATTATATAAATAATTCGACCCACTGTATTGCCATCACCAGTTAGATTTTATATTAAATTAAACTTAATGCGATTGATGGAGATTGGTTAGCTTGTGCTAACAATGATGTTGATACTTGTTGAAGAATCTGATTTTGAGTAAATGAAGATGCTTCAGAAGCGATATCAGCATCAGTTATGATTGAATTTGCACTTGATAAGTTAGTGTATTGAGTTGTTAGGGTATCAAGAGCTGAATCCAAACGGTTTTGAGCTGAACCAATTAATGATTTTCTTTTTGTTAAGTTATCAATTGCAGTATCAAGTTTAGTTAATGCTGTATTGAAGTTAGCATAACTTCCTGAGCCGGCTTTAATTGAAACAAGGTTAAATGCACCTGTTTGAGTTGTCAAAGCTGAGAATTTAACACTGCCAAAGATATCTTTGTTTGCTGTAATGATGTTATCTGTTTTTTCACCTTCATCAGCATTTTGACCGATTTGGAAAGTTACACCATGTTCTTGCATAGTTGCATCTTCAAACAATGAAAGTTGTGAAAATTTTGAAGAAGCCGAAACACGGTCGATTTCTGCGATACGTTCTTTAACTTCTTTTTGCATTGCTTCAATTTCTGTTGAAGAATATGTACCGTTTTTAGCTTGTAAAGTCAGGTCACGAATTCTTGTCATGTTGTCCAATACAACGTCAATGTTGCCTTCTGCTGTTGACATCATTGCGTTTGCGTTTTGTACGTTGTTTTGACAAATTTTGTTACCGTCTAATTGTACTTGCATTCTCGCAGAAATAACTGTACCTGCAGCATCGTCTTTTGCTGAATTGATTTTTAGACCGCTTGACATTCTCTGCATAGATTGAGAGAGTGAATTTGTTGCATTTGTTAAGGTCGATTGAACCTTAAGCGAATCTACGTTCGTGTTGATAACTACTGACATTTTAATACTCCTTTATTCTCTTAACCGCATGATAGTAATACCAATCGTCATCCTTGCGGCCATATCCTTATTACTCTGTTAATATATAATTTTTTAAAGAGTAATAGAATTAAAGGAAGGTTTAGTTTATATCATACTAAAGTATAAAAACCTTATCAGAGTGAAGGTCAAATCGTTGAGATTTGACCGCAACTGTTGAACTGCGACGTAGGATAATCGAGGCTGTGAGGCAAGTTTGCCGAACAAAGCCGAGATACCCAC
>JAFVFO010000031.1 GCA_017475485.1 Candidatus Gastranaerophilales bacterium
AAGTTAATCAACAGGTATTTGTCGTATGTATTTAGTATCAATTTTATTGGTTAGTTAGGAAATTTGTTTCTAAAAGAAACTCAATCCAAATAACATTAAATTGATAAGATATGATATTCTGTTTTCAATGTGCAGGAGAAATCTTTTTAATAGCACACAAAAATTAATTCCATTCCTGTATGATACTTGCGCATTTATAATTTTGCGCAATTACTACGTTATCACGTCAATTTTTATTGTCAAATATTTTATTTGATAAATTTAAAAAATTATTTCAAAAGGTGAATTTGAATTTAAATAATTTATTAATGAGAACGTACTACCAAATTATTTACTTGGGTAAGATTATATTATTATATAAAAAAATAAATGCAAGTATTTTTTTATAAAATCATTAATTTATATTAATATTCTACTTTATATTCTTCCCAAGGTGTAATCAAATCCTTGTCTTTCAGCTTTTTAAGCTGTTTTATCCAAGAGTCTTTTGTTTTTATTCTTATTTCAAAACATGAATTGCAACTGTTGCAATATGCTTCAATTGTGCTGGGGGTATTTGTTTTTGAAGGAAATTCATCATAAGCATCCCATGCCACTTCTTCTTCATTTCTCAAGTAATTAGGGTAAAAATTTGCCCTGATTTTAAGTGGAATAAGCTCGGTTTTTTTACATTTTGGGCATTTTTTCAGCATGAAATATTTTGATAAAACAATTGATTCTCTTTCGTCATAATGTTTTGAATCATTTAAAATATTAACAACCGTAACAAAAACTTCATTTTCATATCTTTTATTACAGTATGGATTAATCTGTGCAATGCCAATCATTTCCACTTCTGCTATTGGAATTTGCACAATTTTATAAGATTGAATTTTGCTTTTTGGAATGAAAAAATCAAACATACAAGTATAATACTATATTTTTTTATTTTAGTCACTTTATTATCCTACAGGATAGCTCCCGAGCAATTTATAAAAATTACATTCTTGTTCTATCTCGGATAATGCGGTTTTAATTTCTTCCATGCCCTTATCAATATCACAAAAGAAGTTATATTCTCCAAAAACTTCTTTAGACGGGCGCGATTCAAGATATACCAAATTTAAGCCATGCTTATTTATGATAGATAATATTTTCAACAAAGCTCCGGGCTTATTTTTAGTATTAAAGGCAATTGTTGTGCGAATATTTTTTCCAAGGTGCAAATTTTTCTTGGAAATTAAAACAAAACGGGTTTTATTTTCTTTAATATCACCAATATTTTTACCCAGTATATTATATTTTAATTCATCAGCCAATTTTTGAGATACTATAGCAGCGTAATTTTCATCTTTATCATTTAAAAAATACCCTGCCTGAGAAGTAGAGTGGGCTGAAATTAAGTCTATTTCTTCATCAAAATTCTTAAGAATAAATTGTTGACATTGCGCCAATGCCTGAGGATGAGAAATAATATGTTTTATATTTTTAATATCCGAAGTTTTAGATATAAGACAATGTTCGACTTTTACATCAATTTGCATTTGTATTTTTACATCAGACAAATATATATTATCAATTGTAGAGCGCACAATACCTTCTATTGAATTTTCAATAGGAAGAACGGCTATATTATTACTGTTATTTACAAGTTCAACAACTTTTGCAATTGTAGAAACGGCGCAAAGCTCCATTTCGGGCATTATTTGTTTAATTTTTAATGCTGCGGTTTCCGAATATGTACCTTTTGGCCCTAAGAAATAAAGAATCATTTATTTCTCCTTATATCCATTTGGATATCTTTTTTCTTAAGAGCTTCTCTTTTATCATAAAGTTTTTTACCCTTAGCTAAAGCTATTTCTAACTTTGCCCAGCGTCCGGAAAAATACATTTGCACAGGAACTACGGTATATTTTTCCTGTTTTATTTTATTTAAAATTTTTAAAACCTCTTTTTTGTTTAAAAGAAGTTTTCTCTCCCTTTTGGGGTCATGGTTATAGATATTGCCGAATTCATAAGGCGAAATATGACAATTAATTAAATATGCTTCTAAATTATCGGTAATTTTAACATAAGAATCAACTAAAGACGCGCCATTTTTCCTGATTGATTTAATTTCCGTACCTAAAAGCGCAATCCCCGCTTCAAATTTATCAAATAAAAGGTAGTTAAAATGCGCCTTTTTATTTGACGAAATTAGTTTTGTGGTGTTTTTTTTGTCATTTGTCATAAGTTAAGTATAGAATAAAACAAATTTATGCGCAAAATTATTTAATTTGCCGGCTCATTATAGCAATGGGTTTAAAAAAGAAAATTAAAATTTATTAATTTTTCATGTTATGCTATATTTATTATTATGAAAAAGAAGTTTAGCGATAACTTAACTACCCAGAACAAACTTATTCTTTCAGCCCTCATTATTTCTACAAGCATAATAATAGTAATAGCTTTCTGGGCAGTTAACAAAATAAAGATAGAATTAGACGAAAGTTACAGAAGTTTTGGTCAATTATTAACTAAAACCCTTGCAATACAAAACTATGAAATTGCAAAAAATACAACATCCGCAACCGCACTTGGCTTTGTAAAAGCACATGTTAATTCTATTCTTTCATCTACTAACGATATTTCTTATATCACCTTTAAAAATAAAATGGGGGATATAATTTATACAACAATTGAAAACTATAACAAACGCGCACAAAAAGCAGATACAAATATTTCAAGTCCAATGCTTGATGAAAACGGAAAAGTTATTGGTACGGTTGAAGTGGGTTTATCGGCAGATTTAGCACGAAATGTAACTCACACTACAAAAAATTCAATGCTTACCGTATTTTCTGCAGTATGGCTTATTTTTACACTTGTTATTTTGGCTAACGCATTTTTAATAAGAAGGGAATTGACCCTTTTGCACCATGGTGTTAAAGAAATTGAACAGGGAAAGTTCGGAACGGTTTTAGACTACAATCAAGCATCGGGTGAAATTAAGGAACTGTTTGACGCATTTAATGATATGTCTAAAAAACTTCATAACTACGAAGAACAAAATATTGACCAATTATCTGTTGAAAAAAATAAACTTGAAGCCGTGCTTATGAGCATTGCAAACGGCGTTGTAGTATGTGATAACTATGATAAAATAACAATAATAAATTCTGCAGGTACAAAAATATTAAACACTACGGAAAACCAAATTCTAAACACTTCAATTCAAGAATATTGCGATTCTACAGGGGAAATTTGTTTTAAGGAAAAAATAGGAATATTTAAAAATACTCCTTTAGATATTATTGAGAAAAAACCGCTTGAATTCAATGTAAATGTTGATAACAGGGTTATTAAGTCAATTATGTCGCCAATGTATTCCAAAATGCACGATTACCTTGGCTATATTATTGTTTTAATTGATATAACAAAAGAAGCCGAAGTAGATAGGCTTAAAAACGACTTCATTTCAAATGTTTCACATGAATTAAGAACACCCGTTACAATTTTAAGTTCTTACGCTGACACCTTGTATAACTATGGCTCAGAGTTTAATTATGAAGAACAAAAGGAATTCATAGGCACAATTAATGAAGAAGTTATCCGCCTTAATAAAATGGTTAATGATATTCTTGATTTCTCAAGAATGCAATCAGACAGAGAACTTGAAAAAGAAAAACAAGATTTAACCGCAACAATTGAAAAAATTGCACAAAGTCATAAAATTTTGGCTGATGAAAAATCTATTTCTATTTCATTTATAAAAGAAGATAATCTTCCTTTGATTTCATACAATACTCAAAGCATAGAACGTGTTATGAGCAATTTAATTACAAATGCAATTAAATATTCTCCGAACGATTCAAGAATTAAAATTCGAGCAGAAATTGCCCGCGACCCTGATTATATTGAAGTAACGGTTGAAGATAACGGTATCGGAATTTCAAGCGAACATCAAAAAATGATTTTTGAAAGATTCTATAGAATTGAAAATCAAGTTCATACAATCAAAGGTACAGGGCTGGGCTTGCACCTTGTAAAGGTTGCAATTGAAAAACACCATCAGGGCAAGGTGTTTGTCCATTCAAAATTAAACGAAGGTTCAACCTTCGGCTTTTGGCTTCCTATTGACAAATCCGAAAATAAAGAGGAAGAAAAACTTCAAACACCAAAAGATTTCATAAAAGAAGATATAGAAAATTATAAAATTGAAAAAATAGAAGATTATTCTAAGAAATTAGCCCATGACGCAGAGGTTGTAGGGCTTGATATTAATGAAATTCAGCAGGAAGAAGAAACTTTGCAGACGGACTCTCAAGAACCGGAACTAAAAGAACCAAAACCCCAAGAGCCTATAGTTGAAGTTAGTGATAATCCTATAAAAGAAGAGACAGCGGAACAAAATATTGAACCAAAAGAAAAAGAAGAAGATTGGGAAATATCTTTTGAAGTAAGAGATTAATATGCCTGAAACCAAAGAAGAAATTATCGCGCCGAGAAAGAAATTTGTACTAAAAAAGCGCGAAAACATTAAAACAGATTACAAAGTTAATTATGAAGCAGAATTAAATTCTGCGCAATTAGAAGCTGTTACGACACAAAACGGCCCGATTTTGGTTATAGCAGGGGCAGGCTCAGGAAAAACCAAAACCTTAACATATAGATGTGCAAGATTAATTGAAGACGGAATTGCACCTGAAAATATTTTGCTTTTAACTTTTACCAAAAAAGCAAGTAAAGAAATGCTTAACCGCGCTTCACTTGTGCTTGATGGAAGATGTGATAAGGTTGCAGGCGGAACTTTTCATAGTTTTGCAAATATGATTTTAAGAAAATATGCAAATCTTCTTGGTTTAAAAAATAACTTTACCATAATGGATACAAGCGATTCAGAAGACGTTATGGCACATATTACAAATGTTTTATACCCTAAAAAAGAAAAAAGATTTCCTAAAAAATCAACCCTGTTAGAAATTTATTCAAAATCCGTTAATAAAGAAACACCTGTTAAAGATATTGTGGAACAAGAATATTACAATTTTTTAGATGTAGAAGATAAAATCATTGAAATACATAAAGGATACGTTAAATATAAGCGTGAAAATTCTATTTTAGATTATGATGATTTGCTTTTGTATTTAAAATTTTTACTTCAAGACCATGAAAATATTAAGCATAAATTGTCTAATACTTATAAATACATTATGGTTGATGAATATCAAGATACTAACACCTTGCAAGCCGATATTATAAAACTTCTTGCAAATACACATAATAACGTTATGGCGGTTGGAGATGACGCACAAAGCATATATTCATTCAGAGGTGCAAATTATCATAATATTTTAGATTTTCCCAATATTTTTCCTAATACAAAAATAATTAAACTGGAACAAAATTACAGAAGTTCTCAAAATATTTTAAATTTAACAAATGCAATTATTCAAAAAGCCCAAACAGGCTATAAAAAGGAATTATTCTCTGAAATTATTAATCCCAAAAAGCCTGCTATCGTCCGCGCCGTTAATTCTTCTGATGAGGCGCAATTTGTATGCCAGAAGGTTTTGGAATTATTAGATGAGGATATTCCGCTAAGTGATATTTGCGTTCTTATAAGAAATGCAAGAATGAGCTACCAATTAGAAATAGAGCTGGCTAAATACAATATTCCATATCAAAAATTCGGCGGGCCAAAATTCCTTGACGCTGCCCATATTAAAGATTTAATTGCACACCTCAGAATTATTTTAAACCCTGATGACACAATAAGTCTGAATAGAATTTTGCTTCTTTTAAAAGGAATAGGCACTAAAGCACTTGAAACAATAATTCCTTATATGCAGCAAAAAAACTACAATCAAAAACTTTTACCTTCAAAATATTCAACAAGTTTAGCTCCTTTATATCAGCTTTTAATTAAAAATGATGAAAATAATTTTTCTCTGACGCAACTTGTTGATGAAATAATTAAATATTATAAACCCATTTTAAAAGATAAATATGAAGATTGGCAAGTGCGCGAAAAGGATTTAGAGCATTTTTCATACCTTTCAAGTCAATATAAATCTTTAGATAATTTTCTTTCCGATTTGGCGCTTGAACCGCCTGAAGCGACTGTTGAAGGAATGTATAAAAGAAATATTAAAGATGATTGTTTAACTATTTCAACAATTCATTCCGCAAAAGGGCTTGAATGGGAAAGCGTATTTATTATAGGCGCGGTTGACGGGCGTTTTCCGAGTGCCTATTCATTTAATTCAACAAATGAAATGGAAGAAGAACTGCGTTTAATGTATGTTGCAACAACACGCGCCAAATCAGACCTTTTTATAAGCTACCCTGTTGATATGTATGATTATTCAAGTCAAATGATTTTATCAAAACCTTCAAGATTTTTAGATAATATCGATGAAAATCTGCTTGAAAATTGGGATATTGAAAGTGAATAATAATATTGAAACTTTTGTAACCGCTGACGGTTCGGTTGGGTTGTATAATAAAGAACTTAATGAAATATATCATTCTAAGTTTGGCGCTAAAACGGAAAGTTTGGAAAAATTTATAAACCCTGCTAAAATCATTGATAATCACCCTTTGGATATTTTGGATTTATGCTACGGCATAGGCTATAACACAAAATGCGCGCTTGATAATTTTAAAAATATTAATTCTGTTGATTGCGTTGAAATTGACAGAGAATTAGTTGAAAAATCGCTCGGGTTTCATTCAGATAACAGAATTAAAAATTCCAAATTTATACATTTTTATATTCAAGATGCAAGGGAATTTGTTAAAAATTGCACAAAAAAATACGATATTATTTTCCATGACGGCTTTGCACCCCACAAACAAAGCATATTATGGAGTGAAGATTTTATTTTAAAATTATCAAAATTATTAAAACCAAAAGGAATTTATTGCACATATAATCATTCAAAACCCGTTTTAAATGCTCTTTTTAAGGCAGGTTTAATTCTTGGATACGGTAATAATTCAACGGTTGCTTCTTTTTCAAAAGATTTAATTCAAAATCCCCTGTCGGAATTTGAACTCGGACAATTAAATACAAAATCCGCAATAACGTATAAAGATAAAAACTTAAATTTAACTCACGAAGAAATTATGCGACAAAGGCTTGAAGAAACAAAATCTTCAAACCTTAAAACCCTAAGCGGGTATCTAAAAACACACAAAACCTAAATACTCATATCAAATTTTCTTATAGTTTTATCGGCAGCTTTTAAGTTCATGCCTACTATCATCATTTGACGAGAATACATATTAATTTCTTTTTCAACGTCGCCTGTAAATACATTTTCATATTTATCAACGTAGTTTGTCATAGAATCGAACAAATTAGCAGCATTCTGCACTAAATCAATGTTTTGTTTTTGCGCAGAACCTCTGGAGCCGTTGCCGGTTACATTTAAACCAAAAGTAGAATTTAAGTTATAATTCTGTGACATTAACTTATTGCTCCTTATTGTTCGACCTTGTAATTATTGTTACGACAATAGAGTAGCTATTCTTTAATGATTTTATTTGAATTGTAAAAAATATTTACAAAAGTTTATATATTTTGTATATCTTTTAATTTTCTTGTTCTAAAAATATTTTTGCAATCGCGCTGATTGTTTTCGGGAAAAATCTTACAAGATATTCGCTTCTTGCCTGATATTCGCTGTATTCAACCCCATGGGTATTAATAAGCATATTTGTTTCGGCAACTAATTCATCAAGCCCTGTGTTAAATTCGTTTCCGCCTTCGAGCCCCAAATATTGAATTATATCTTGGACATTTTTTGTATATTCTTTTCTGAAGGCTTCCATTTCTTCTTTATATAGTGCAATTATTTCCTTATCCGTACTTATTGCTTTATTGGTTTTATCGGTATCTTTAGTTTCAGACCTATCTTTTGCATGGCCTAATTCATGTGCTAAAATCCCGATACTGCACCCTATATCAAGCTCGCGCCCGCCATAAGCAGAGGCAAGCGGATTTTCCTTAATGAATAATTTATCAACATAAGTTTCAATATCTAATAATAAATTAGCGGGTACGGTTTTAATAAATTCAAAAAATTCAGGATAACTTTGCGGATTTTGTTTTGCCCTGTTTAGTTTTTCTTTTATATCTATTAAGGTTTTATGCCCTTTATCATCAGTTATTGTTACCGTAAAATTATCATCATCAAATTCTGCGTCTAATCTTTTGCCGTTAATAATTGTAGTTGTGGAATTTCCGTTTCTAATCCAGCTTCTGTTTACATTTAACAATTCCCTATATCCGCTGTCGGTTATTTGATAAATATATTCTATTTCAGAAGGTTTATCTGTTTCATCTTTCGTTAATTCATATATTCTTTTGCTTTCAATATTTCCAAAAGATTTAGTATCCAAAAAGCGGGTATATCTGCCTCTTTCATAAGCATAAGACAATTTTTCACCGCCTGAAATTGAACCTTCTTCAATAGCTTTTAATACATCATAATCTTTCGGATAATAGTCAAGATTATATTTCGTTGTTTCATAAACACCTTGTAAAACGGGACTTTGAACGGTGTATAAAATATATTTTTCATCTTCATCATTCACAATTTCAATTTGTTTTTTCAAATTTTTATATTGAAAACTGCTGTTTATATTATTTTCATATTCGGATATTACTTCTCTTTTTGGGTTTTGATAATAGCTTTCTTCCCTGAATTTAAAAAACATTTTGCCGTCTTGTACAAAAGGAATTGTGCTCAATCTTGTTGTATATGCGCAAAATTCGCCATGGTCGTTGATTTTTGCAACTTTTTCAACTCTGCATTCAATATCGTCATTATCAACGGATTGAGCTGATTTTTGTGCAAGAAGTTCAAAACCGTAGTTATTTTGAAAATTTTTAAAAGTCAATTCATAATCAGGATTTGTAAAGTATTTTCTGTATTTCAAAAATTCTTCGCTTTGGAAAAAGTTCCTGTGCGCAATAATATGCCCCAAACTTAATCCGCCGACAAAAAGATTTAATAAAATATCATCTGTTTGAAGCTCTTGAGCACGTTTCCTTGCTAATTCCACAGAAGCGTCAATATTTAATAAATTTGAAGTATAACGTGAAAAAATTTCCGCGTCATCTTGTCCTTCAAATTCTCTCGGGTCATTCATTGCAATATCTTTTAAATCTTGCGTATCTAAAAGATTCCAGCACATTAACTGTGCTGTTAGCGCAGCAGATTTAGTATCATAACAGCTTGAGAGCATTTTATTATAATCAAAACCATACTGCTTAAATATGTTAAAAATATCTATAAGCGGAACTTTTTTAAATTTTTTCGATTTTTTAAGTGCTTTTAAATCGCAAGAGAGCTTTTCTTTGGTAATTTTACCTTCCAGTAACTCATCGGGTCTATTTTCAACAAATTCATCTATATCAAAATCGGTTTCTTGCACTTCTTTCCAGTTTAAGTCAAAAAAGGAATCATCATAAGAAAAGCCTGTACCCTTTATAACCCACATATCCGTATATTTATTTGTAACTCTGTCGGGTGCGTATGCCTGAATTATCTTAACGGCGCACATTCTATCACTCATGTAAGGCGCTAAGCCGTTTAATCCGTTTGTGCTTTTAATAAAATTTTCTGTTTGTTCTATGTCATTTGTTTTTTGAAAAATTCTATATGCCTTTTTAACATCATCAGCAGGATTTTGTTCTACAGTTTCTTCTTTAGCTTTATATAAAGAAGCAAAAAACGCTCTAAGACCTTTTTTCGGGACTTGAGGTTTTTTCATTGAAAATTCAACACTATCCGTTTTTTTGCAAAATTTTTGTTTTTGACTTTGTTTTTGCATTCTGTTTTTAAAGTTAAAACTACCGGCTTCGGCTATTTTCATATTACACACCTTTATTTTTCAAATATTCTAATCAATACAAAATAAAAAAAATAATTGATAAAAAATCAAAAATAATTTAATAAAAATTAATACTGAAAATGGGGTTAAAAAAGGACTGAACAGTTAACTCTCAGTCCTTTTGAATTTAAGTTAATAAAATTATTAAACTTTTCTTTTTCTTGCTGCTTCAGATTTTCTTTTTCTTTTCACAGAAGGTTTTTCATATCTTTCTCTGCGTTTAATTTCAGATAAGATACCGGCTTTTTGAATTTTTTTCTTGAATCTTTTAAGAGCAGATTCAATTGATTCATTTTCGCGAACTCTTACTTCAGGCATTTATTTCACCTCCTTCTGGAACTTTGTAGCTTTTGTAATAATGCTATCATGCACATATTTCATAGTCAACTTAGCTTATTTTTCAGGTTCTTTTAAAATTTCTTCCCAGCGGCTCAGCTTATTAACGGCTTCTCTTGCTTTATGGATTTGCCCAACGGGAATTTCCCCTGCATCAAGTTTATTTTCAATAGACATTCTGAGAATTTCAGGTACATTTACCGCATATTCCTTTTGGTATTGAATTAATGCCTGATAATAATCTTTATCATAATTTTCACCTAATCTTAAAGTCCAATTTTCGGGTCTTTCTTCATCATTTGTCCCCGGGACATTGGGCTGCTCATTTATTCCGAAGAAATCCGTAAAATTAAGTGCAAATTTATCTGTTTTTGATGTAAATAAGTCAACATATTTTGCTTTAACGAGCTCCTGAGGAGTTAATTCTTCGGCAATTACATTACCTTCTTCATCTTTAGGTGCTGTATTGGAGTGTCTTAAAAACGGTGCTAAATATTCTTTATCCCAAACACCGTTTGAGCCAAGCTCGGGATGTTTTACAATATATTGCGCAGGCGGATCATCATGTGTTCCGATAAGCGCATAATCATGCGGATGACACTCTTTGTGATCGCCTCTCATATAACGCATTGAGTGCATTCCGTTTAATTGAAGCTCGGGTCTTATTTCCAAAGAGAATACAGGATTCCAATCTCCAAGGGTTTCCCATGCGATTTTATCAATATCACTTTCATCAAAACCCATTTCACGAAGCGCAGGGAAAATTATTTCAGGAATAATTCTTCTGTAGTTTTCTTTTCCGGGGATATCCAAGTTAGATACATATTCGCCTTTTTTATCCCATTCAAGCTCTTTATCAAGCATGAAGCCTGCATTCCCTTTAAGGTTTTCGGTATTTACATAAGAAATCTGCTTACCGTTAACCGTTTCATGAAGCCAATTATCAGGATTATCCGAGAAAGAACGTTTATATACATAAGGATTTGCATAAGCAAATACATGATCAACCCTAATCATATCAACGCCGTCAAGCGCAGATTGGAATTTCTTTTTAATGTATTCTCCGCCCTTGCCGAGAGTTCCGTCTTCATTAAACAAGCTGTTAGGGTCAATTAAAGGTGTACCCCAAAACTGCGGAGTTCCCTTATAACCCCCGCCTTTCGCGCCTATGCACCAATCATCAAGGAAGATATCTCTGTTGGTCAAAATATCAAAAGAAGACTGAGAAACAATTCTATCGCTTATTTTATGAATTGTTGCGGTATCTTTATCTTCCTGTGCTTGTTTTGAAGCTATAAATTGAGAAAATTTATAAAGTTCAACTCTGCCTTCATTATCTTCTTTTATATCTTCATATCTTTTTGTTGCTTTTCTGTCGCCTTTTTGAACAAGAGAAATAAGGTTTTGATCATCCTGCGACCAACTCAAATACCAATCATTACCCTTATATTTATCCTGCGCAATTATATGTAACACCGCATAATCATCAAGCCAGGAATTATCGGGATTGTTTTTAAATGCTTCAAATTCATCATCTAAAGGATAAATTGTTTCATCTTGATTATTATATCTTTCAACATAGTTATTGTATGCTTCCAGTAAAGCGTCATCCGTAATTTCTTGCGCCCTGTCAAAATTTGACCTTGTATAATTCCACCCGATAGTCATTTTTTTATCGGGAATTTGTTTTGTTTTACCGGAAACAATCTGCTTTAATTTTTTTGCAGGCAAAATATTGGCATAATCATCACTCGCCAACAGCTCAAGGTTTATAAGGTTTGTATCTTTTTCATAAATTGATGAAAGATAATGCGACCTTTGACCATGGTTTCTTGCACCTATCGGCCCGAGTTGAAGATAGTTAAACCCAAAGGTTGAAGCAAAATTATCAAATTCCTTCTGCCCGTACGGACTACCCATACCTTGATTAACCCCTTGTTTATTCATCGGGAAATTAGGCCCATGGATTATAAGAGCTCTAACCTGTTTGCCTAAAATATCATAACCATTTTGAATATCATGGCTGATTTGCGGCACTTCATTTTTTTTCAGTTCACGACCAAAGGCAAGGTTACGACCTGTCATGCGATTTTCAACAACACCATTGCCTGAGGTAAACCTAACAACATTATTTATTCTCATAGCATATATATTAAAACACAAAAATATTTTTTTTGCACTATTGTTACAAGATTTTTTATAAATTTTTTGCTAGAATAATGCTATGGAGCATGTTTTTAAAAATATCGGTATAATTTACAATCCTGAAATTGAAAAGGCCAAAGAAACCGCTGAAATTTTTTCTAAAAAATTTAATGACTGCAAGGTTTTCACCATTGACAAACTTGAAAATAATATAGATTTAGCAATCGCAATAGGGGGAGATGGCAGTTTTTTAAAAGTTGCAAGATATTACAGCGAATATTCTATCCCGATTTTAGGGGTAAATATGGGGCGTCTCGGGTATTTAGCGCAAGTTAAACCTGTTGAAATTGATGAAGCAATTAATAAAATTAATCTTAATCAATTTGAAATAGAAAATAGGTTAATGCTGAAAGCCATAAATAAAACCGCCTTAAATGATATTGTGGTAAAAGGCGAACATTGTGCAAGAACGGCTACTTTAGACCTTTATATCAACGATAAACTGCTTTGTTCCTACGTTTCAGACGGGCTTATTATTGCAACACCTACCGGTTCAACCGCTTATTCTCTCTCTGCAGGCGGGCCTATCGTTTCACCCGAATTAGAATGTTTTTTAATAATACCAATTTGCCCTCACACCTTAAATACAAGACCCGTTATAGTATTAAGCAGTGAAAAAATATCAATCAAAAACCACGAAAATTCCAAATTAAATGTATCTTTTGACGGGCAGGTTGATGTTGTGGTTGAAAATGAAATTAAAATTGAAAAAAATGAAAAAAATGCTCCGATTTTAATTTTAAATCAGCAAAAAGATAAATTTTATGATATTTTAAAAGAAAAATTGCACTGGTCAATATCACCTGAAAAATAATATGTTAAAAAGTTTATTAATTAAAAATTTTATATTACTCGATAGTGTAAAACTTGATTTTACAAAAGGTTTCAACGTTTTATGCGGTGAAACGGGAGCCGGCAAATCAATTATAATTAAAGCGCTCGACTGCGTTTTAGGCGCAAAAATCAGCAAAGAAATGCTTTTAAACAAGGATTTACCCTGCGTTATCGAGGCTGTTTTTGAAAAAAATAATCAAGAAACGGTTATTTCAAGGGAAACTCTGGCAACTTCAAAATTTCGCTTGAATGGAATAATGTCTAACCTTGATGAAATAAAAGAACTGAGAGAAAGCCTTATAGATATTCATTCTCAGCACCAAACCTATTCATATATTCAATCAAAAACGCATATAAATCTGCTCGATAACTATATTATTAAAAAATGTCCCGAATATTCAGAGCTTCTGAATGCTCACAGAAATACGTTTTTGGAATTTAAGGAAACAGAAAAAAAATTAAACAATTTAAAAGAAAACCAAGAAAATAATGAACGCGAAGTTGAATTTCTGACTTTTCAATTAAAAGAGCTTGATGATGCAGCCATAAAAGCAAATGAAGAAGATGAATTAAAGGCGGAAGCTGACATTTTATCTAATGTACAAGAATTAAAAGAAGGTACATATTCAAGCTATTGGGCATTATATGGCGATAGTCAAAGTATTATTGAAGCATTAAGCAAAATTAAATACGAAATACAAAATTTATCCGAACTTGATAAAAACCTTGATGAAGCAAAAAATTCATTATTTGACGCATTTGAAAACCTTAAGGATACAGCAAATTTCTTACAAAGTTATTCAAATAATTTGGAATTAAACCCTTCAAGATTAGATGAATTAAATGAAAGAATATCGTTAATTCAAAAATTAAAAAGAAAATACGGCGAAGATACAGATAAAGTACGAGATGAAATTGCTTCAAAACTTGAAACCTTAACGGGCGGCGATAATAATATTGATGAACTTGAAAAAAATTATGAAATTTTAAAAGAATCTATAGAATTTTTAGCTAAAAGACTTCAAGAATACAGGACTAAAAATGCTTCTGAATTATCAAAACTGATTGAAGAAAAATTAAAAACCCTTGAATTAAAAGAAGCGCAGTTTGAAATTAAGGTTAATGAAACGTCACATAATGAATTAGGGCAAAATAGCGTTGAATTTTTAATTGCAACAAATAAAAATCAAACTCCGCAAAGTTTATCGCGCGTAGCCTCGGGCGGCGAAATTTCAAGGGTTATGCTTGCGCTTAAAACCATTTTTGCAAACATAGATAATGTTTCTGTGGTTGTTTTTGATGAAATAGATACAGGTATTTCAGGTATTGCTTCAAATGCCGTCGCCCAAAGCATGATTGAATTATCGAAACATTCTCAAATTATTTGTATTTCGCACCAGCCTATAATTGTTGCAAAGGCAGATAATTTTATCTGGATTACAAAAACCCATAGTAATGATACTTCAATTAAAATAGAAACATTAAATGATGATAAACGTCTTGAAGCCTTAGCGCAGCTGGCTTCAGGTTCTGTAGATGAAACATCTTTAGAATTTGCAAAAACATTGCTATAGACTTGTTTATATACTATAAAGAAATCTTATTACTCTTGAAAAGGCATTAGGAATAAGTTTTAAAAAATAAATCCACAAAAGTAAAAAACCGGAAGAATTTGCACCTATATTATTTAGTAATAGTAAAACAACTTTTAATGATACGGATTGATATATAGCAAATTCTGACTGTTTCTTAAAGGATTTATTTTAAAACTTAATGCTTTGGTGATTTAGTGCTTTAGCGTGAAAATATTAAACCTTACACTGATTTCTTAATGCCTTATTGCCTCAGTGCCTTAGTGCCCTAATGCCTTAGCGCCTTAGTGCCTTTGCATATCCGCGCTCGTTTGCCCGAGCCTCACTCGGCTCGGGATGTTACGAAATGTAACAAATTTAAAATAAATAGCAATTATTTATCTTCGATATACTTTATATATATGTAAGACATAAACCTTTCCCCCGAACAAACCCTTTTAACACACACTAACACACTAACCAACACACACTAACCTATTACACGAGAATCAAGCAACTAGATTTTCAAGGCCCTTCCAAGAAGGGCTTTTTTATTGTCAATTATTTATTTTTGTGGAACTTATATATATATGGCAAGAATTGAAAAATTACATCCTATAGAGCATAAAACAATTTCTCTTGAGAAAAAACAGGTTGAAAGACCTAAAAAAGAAATTCCGGAGTATGCGCACACTGATTTAAACAAACTCCCGCATTATGCAATTTTACCTGCAAGAAGCCCAATGCTGGCAGGGCAGAAAGCTCTTGAGCAATTCAAAGCGCAATTTGGCGAAATAAAAAGCCCGACTTATTTAGCGCAAATCATTAAGCACAGAGAAAAAGAAGGGGCGTCATCAGAAGAAATCGAAGAATTAACAAACCTGAAATACAAATACCACAAAGGAATTACCGCCCTGAGAAACGAAATGGATTCTTACGGGGTTACAGAAAATTCAACATATTGTATTCTTTTAAGGTCTTATTTAAAAGACCATGAGGCAAATTTGAATTGCGGTGAATGTTCAAGTTTATTAAAAGATATTTTAAATAGAAAAGGAATTGACGCACAAAATATTTATTTTTATACAACAAATGCGGATGGTCAGCGCGTAAATAAAGCAGAACATGTTTTTACGGTGATTAATTTAGCACCTGACGCATTTATCTCAGACCCTTCCACATGGGGCGAAGACGCCATTGTTTGTGACGCTTGGGCCGATATTTGCATGAAAACACCCGACGCGCTTAACTTTTACAGGAATTTCTTCCTGCTTGAAGATAAACACAATATGTATTTTGAACATGCAGACGCTTTTTGTGATTAATCCAATTTAAAGCGTTTCAGGTATTCTTCAATTCCTTTAAGTTCGGGCTGTTCTTCTTTAAATAAAAGATAATCGCCTATTGCAAGAATATCCATTTGCGTAAACATAAAACATTCATAAGCATTCAAAGGAGTATTAACCAAAGGTTCTCCTCTGACGTTAAAAGATGTATTTACAATACAGCCCCGGCCCGATATTTTTTTAAATTCATTTATAATATTGTAATATCTTTTATTATATTGATTAACGGTTTGAATTCTTGCGGAATAATCAACATGCGTTATTGCAGGCAAAATAGAGCGGTCGCACTTTAATTTATCAAGTCCTTTTAAATCTTCCTTGCAATCTTTTCTGATTTCCTCTGTAATATCTGCACAAATTAACATATAAGGGCTTTTTAGGCTATGTTTCAGCTTAAATATTTTCTCCGTATCTTCTTCTAAACAGCTTGGGGCAAAGGGTCTGAATGATTCTCTTTTTTTAATTGCAAGATTTAATTTTTTCTGCATTTCGATATTTCTTGCGTCTGCCAAAATACTTCTGTTACCCAGTGCTCTTGGGCCGAATTCCATGCGCCCTTGGAAATTTCCAATAATTTTCCCTTGCGAAATATATTGCGCAATTTCCTTTTCAATATTTTCCGTTTTGTGATATTTTGCACCTATTTTATCTAAAACTTCTTTTATTTCTTCATTTGAATATTCTTTTCCCAATAAACTGCCTTTTTGGCTATCGGGAGTTTCAATTTTTCTTTTTTGTTTAAATTTTTTATAATATACGGCCAAAGCACTGCCCAATGCACCGCCTGCATCTCCTGAGGCAGGCTGAATCCAAACATTTTCAAAAGGTGTTTTTTCAATAATTTTACCGTTTATTACGCAGTTGAGCGCACATCCGCCCGCAAGGCAAAGGTTTTTCAGCTTTGTTTTTTCAAAAACATGATTTGCTATTTTAATAATAATTATTTCAAGCGCTTCCTGAATACTTCTTGCTATATCCATGTGCACCTGTTCTAAGGCACTTTCGGGCTTTCTTGGCTCAATATTGAATAGCTTTATAAATTTTTCATTATACATATATTCGCTTGTTGTATAGCCAAAATATTCCATATTTAATTTAAAAGAACCGTCAGGCCTTAAATCTATTAAATTATCGAGAATTAGTTGTGTATATTTTCCTTCTCCGTATGGTGCAAGCCCCATGACTTTATATTCACCCGAATTTACCTTAAAACCCAAAAACCCCGTAAATGCGCTGTAGAGCATTCCAATGGAATGCGGAAATTCTATTTTTTCTCTGAATTCAAGATTTTCCCCATTTCCTACACCCCAGCTTGTCGTATCCCATTCGCCGACAGCGTCAATACAAATAAAAGCAGCATTTTCAAAAGGCGAAGGATAAAATGCACTTGCCGCATGGGCTTCGTGATGAGTTGTAAAATAAATAGGACATTTCAATTTTTTATCAAAAGATTTATCAATTAAATTTGTAATAAATAATTTTTTATTAAGCCACGAAGGAAGCCCTTTTACAAAGTGGGAAAGCGACTTTGGTGCATATTGAATTATGGTTTCCAAAATTCTTTCAAACTTAATTAAAGGTTTTTCGTAATAAACAACCGCGTCAAGTTCATTCGGGACAAGTCCCGCTTCTTCTAAACAGTAATTTATTGCATTATAAGGATAATTACTGTCATGCTTTATTCTTGTAAAGCGTTCTTCCTGTGCTGCCGCAATTATTTCACCGTCTATTATAAGCGCTGCGGCGCTGTCGTGGTAAAATGCACTTATTCCGAGTATCTTAGTCAATATTTTTCTCCTTAATATTGAAGCTCATAATCGTGGTCATTTTTTGCTTCAAGCCAATATGAATTTTTGTTTTCTTTTAATCTCAATCTATCCCTTTTAAACATAGCCATCAATAATTTTGTCGGAATTACACCGATATAAAAAACGATAAAAAGAATTACTATGGCAAGTTTTTCAAAAATATATTGAAAAATATTTTTCACAAATTCCCTTAAGGGCTTGCAAATAAGCATTAAAATACAAAATGCCAGAGGTATTATAAAAAATTTCTTCATAATTAACTCCTACATTATTGAATATACAAAAGGCATTACAGGAGAAGCCCCTGTCATAATTAAAGCTATTAATAAAACCAGCAAAACTATTACGGGTAAAAGCCAGTATGCCTTTCTTTGCCAAATAAAGCCAAATAAATTAACCAAAAAATTCTTTCTTTTCATTATAATTTAAGCCTTTCTACTAATTTTGGTGTAATTTCAGCCCATGCAGAAGCCGAAGGATGAGGGCGGTTAGGGTCTTGCAAAACTCTGTCAAGCGGATTATCCATTACGCGCCCTATTAAATCTTGGGTATGTATTACTTCAATTCCTAAATCTTCCATTTTTTGTTTGAATTCTTGACTATACATAATTTCAAACAATTTATTCATTGTACTTCCGCTTTCCCCAACGCTATGCCATATATTAGGGCAAAGGTCAAAATTAATATCGTCATAAATTAATACAACAAACTTTGAATTAGGATAATTTTTATCGCAGGTTTTTTTAATATGAGCCAATATCTTAAAATATATTTCCTGATGTTGAACAAAATCTATATCCCAATAAAGTCTTTTTAAAAAATTTACATCCTTGAAGTGGCTGTACAGGTAGGATTTATACAAAATATTGTCTTTTTGTTCAATAAAACCCATTTTCCTGTAATAACTAAGGTAATAGGGGTTGCTTAAACGCACTAAATTATGAAACATATAAGGATAAATTACATATTCAGGCGTTTTTGTAATTCTTTTATTTTTTCCTTCAACATCTAAAAGCATGGAAGCAACAGCGCTGTCTTGCCCTATAACGGCAAGATTATAGACATGTCTTTTGGTTAATTTTTCAAGCAAACCGCCCAAAGAATCCTTCTCATCAAGCCACTGGCCATAAGCATAAGAACACCCTATTAACAATATCGGCTTTTTATCTTGATTTGTTTCCCGATATTCCCTAAACCTATCAGGATAATATGCACCCCAGGGGATTGTTTTTAAAAAATCCTCGGTATCGTAAAAATAAGGGACTTTCTTTTCTTGCATTATAGGTGTATCGCAGTATTTATTATAAAAATAAATTTCCGCACCAACTAATGCAATAATAAGCACAATAACATTGCACAATATTATTTTTAATTTCATAAACTTCTCTATATTTGTATTTTGGTTTTGATACTTTTAAAGATATTATACTATAAATTTATTTTTTGGCTATTGGTTTTGAGGTAATCACAATTTCAACCTTTCTATTAATTTTGGCGCAACTAAATCCCACACTTCGCTTGAAGGGTGGGGATAATTTGCGTCATTTTGCACTCTGTCAGAGGGTTTATCCATGGGCCTTTTAATCAACTCAAGTGTTGATATAACCTCTAGCCCCCCCCCCTCAATTGTTCGTTTGAATTCTTCACTATAGAGAATTTCAAACAATTTATTCATCTTATATTCGTTATAACCCACACTTTCCCACAACGGGCGCACTAAATCATAATTTATATCATTATATAAAAGAACAATGAATTTAGACTCAGGATACATTTCAGAGCATATTTTTTTCATATCATACAACATGTTAATAAAAATTATTCTATGCAAAATATAATCCCAATCATTCCAAAGATAATTTTCAAGCTCGCGATTTTTAAAATAGCTGTATGTATATGATAAATACAAGGGATTATATTTTTGAAAGGCGATATAGCCATGTTGTCTGTAGTAGTTGAAATAACGCCAATTTATAACACGCTGCAAGTGATGATACATGTATGTGTAGATAATATATTCGGGCTTTTGGGTAATTCTGGGGTTTTTCTTTTCTTCTTCTAAAAGCATTAAAGAAACCGTTGCATCTCTTGAACCTACCCCCATATTATATACCCAGCGTCCCGTTAAACGCTGCAATTTCATAGCAAGGGTTTCATCCTCCGCTAATCCTTGGCCGAAAGTATAGGAACACCCAAGCATTAAAATGGGTTTTTTATCTTTTGGATAATTTTTTGGAAAAGGATGAAACCTTACGGGGTAATATGCTATTTGCGGAATAGATTTTAAAATATCAACGGTATTATAAAAATAAGGAATTTTATATCTGAATAATCTGTTTTCACAAAAGTTTTTATAAAACGCAAATTCACTTAACGCAAAAAGCACTAATAGCGCAATAACATTGTATAATATTATTTTTTTATTCATAACTTCTCTATATTTGTATTTTGGTTTTGATACTTTAAAAATATTATACTATAAAATCTATCTATACCAAAAAATGTAAATCTATTACAAAGTTAGACTTTTTATTACCATTACTATAAAATGGTAATAGACTGGGATTAAAGTAAAAAGGTAATTATGAAAAAATTTAAATTTTTATTAGCGGCGTCATTATTATTAAGTTTGAATGTTTTCGCCATGGATACATACAAAATTCCCGATGAAACAAACACAAAATATGAATTCGATATTTATCAAACAGGTGAAAGCTATTCCATACAAGGAGTAACATATACAGGTGTTTTTGATATAACGGAAGAACAGGTAAATGTATTAATAGATGCAAATAACACTTGGGGAAATTATTTAAATGCAATACCGCAAGAAATAGTAAAATTTTCCATAACAAGCCTTGATGAATATAATGCCGCTGCATATAGCCCTATTATAAAGGTTAATGAAAGCCCTTATAAAATGACTTGGCTTAATCAGGCATTAAATAATCATACCTTAAAAGAAGGTCAAACCATTTCATCACCCAGTCCCGTAATGATGTTACTCGGTCTGGGAATTGACGAAACAAACCCCGGCTGGGATACAAGCACTGATAAAACACCTTTATACCATGGCTCAAAACCAAGCCTGCAAGCTACAATGCTCCATGAAGTTGTACATGCTTTGGGTATAAATTCTAATTCATATCCTTTTAACGGCGACAATACATTTTATTTTTCAAGGGCGGAAGGCGATCCGCTTAATATTTATGATGCTAATCTTGCAATTTATAAAGGAGATATAGCGGCGGGCTTTAATTCCGCGTCTGAAATTAAAGCTGCGGAAGGTATGACGGTCGGCGCAGATAAAACATTTGATAATGTTAATTATTCACCATATTTTACGGGTGAAAATACAATAAAAGTTATCGGCGGAAAAGATAATTATGACGAAGCAAAACAAGCAATCGTTGATAATGGCGGTATATTAAATTATTCAGCTATATATTATGATTATAACAATACCCAAAACCCTGATTTACCCGCTGTTTTAGGTATGCCTATACACCCTTATGATTCTCCTCTTTCTCCTGAATTATCTCACCTTGAATTAAGAAACAGTTTTATGTCACATCAGGAATACAGAAACTGGATAATTCCCATGGAAGCAGAATTAGCCGTATTAAAGGATATCGGCTATAACATAGATTTAAGAAAACACTTCGGCAAATCTTATTACTTAAATGGCGACGGCACTACACCTCAATATTTTGATACGGGTTATAGCACATGGAACGGTGCAAGCTATACTTCAGCACCTTCTGAAATTGCGTATGGTATAGGTGTTCACGTTTATGGTGATGATAATGTTATTGTTCAGCGTTCAAACATTTTAACAAGCGGCGCAGGCTCTGCAGGTGTCAGAATTGAAGGCGTAAATAATACATATACCGTTAACGGCGGTTCTCAAATCAGTACAAACGGTGAAAACAATATCGGTATTTTAACAAGCTGGGGCAAGGAACACACAATTAATATTGAAAATAATGCAACCGTTAAAGCAAGCGGTGAAAAAGGCATAGGCGCAAGTTTTGACTTCGGTAAAAATATGCTCGGACAAGGTACTCAAATATCTGACAAAGGTTCTTATATGAACTATGCGTATGTTGGCGGAACAGGCTACAACCTTGCACCCGATAAGGAAACAACCGGCGCACTTGTTGATGATTTTAATATAAAAGGTACATTAGAAGGTAACGACAAGGCTATTTATATATCTGAAAATGCTTATGTTAAAAATATCAATGTATTTGACGGTGCCGAAATAAAAGGAGATATAGTTTCCGAATGGAACTCCTTAAAAGGCGGGCAAAAAGGCATTATTTCATATAAAGACGGTGAAACATGGAAATCGGTCGCTTCGGGCGGTTTAGAAAAAGTATATTATACAAATATAAACTATAAAGAAGGTTATAACGGCACTTATGAAGGTACAATAAACGGTGATACATCCACAACCGTAGGCGAAACCCCGATAAACTTCAACACATTAAAAATAAACAACGAAGGAACTCCGACTTTTAAAGATTCTACAATTAAAGTATTTGATATTATAAACAACGGAAACATTAATATCAAAGGAAACGTTAATTTATCAACAAAAAACATGGAATCAAGCGTCACGGGAAGCGGTAATATCGTTATTGATTCAGCAGGAAGTTTAAACTTATCAAAAAATGTTCAAAACATTGCAAATAACGTTGAAATTAAACAAAACGGTATTTTATCAACAATAAATGACACGCAAGATACCCACACAATAAGCAAAGTATCGGCTGCAAACGGCGCTAAAGTGGCATTTGATGTAGGTGATAAATTAAATATATCAGATGTATCAAATACACAGGGTACTCAAATTTTCTCAAGCATTAAAACAGATGAAGCTACCTTAAATCAAATAATAGAACAAGGTGAAGGATATACAAAAGACCTGTTTCAAGATAAAACTCTTGATTTTGGTTCAGGAATTTTCAACATATACCATGACGGCAAAAAATATACCCTTGCACAAAATTCAGCCGATAAAACAAAACTTGTTGTTGTATCTGCAGGCGAACCTGCAAGCGGTTTAAATGCCGCAGCAGGCGATTCTTCTACAGGCAACTACATTGTTGCACAAGATGAAATACAAGAATATAACGGCGGAGAAGTTGTAGGCGACAGCTTTGAAGTATCAGGCGCTGACCTTGATTTCAATACTTATAAAGGCTTAATTGTTGACGGTGCTAAAAATACAAACGGCACTACAATTAAAACAAACGCATTTAACACTACATCTGACGCTAACTATAAAGGTACTTTCACAGTCAGCCAAAACGGTAAATTAACAATTGATTCATCAGATAAAGCAATTGAAATCAAAGGAACAAATGATAACGATAAAAATGCTTTATATATAGACGCAACTTCAAATGTCACTTTAAATTCCGCAAATAATAACGAAGTGAAAATTACGGGCAATATTCAAGGTGTCGAAGGTGCAAAACTTAATACATCAGGAAATACCGTCAGCCTTAACACTGTAAAAGATACTCAAGTTAATCAAAATGCAAATATATTAAATATGAGAGCATTAAGTTCAAATACCACATGGACATTAGGTTCGGGGGTAATGAATGTTGTTGATGATTCTTATATATCGGGTGATTCTTCAAATTCACTTGTATTTAATGGCGGCGGTTTAAATTTACAAAATAATCAGGCAAGCCAAATAAACTTATCATCAATGGAAGTAAATTCTGCCTCTAATTTGGCAATTGATGTGGATATGGCAACACAAACCGCAGATAGATTTGCTTTTTCAGCACCTAACGACTTGGCCGTTACATCAACTCTTAATATTAATGATGTTAATTTAATGAATGCAAATCAGGTTTTTAACAGAGCAAGATACGAAATCCCGTTTGTTTCATCTTCATTAAACAATCAGGCATTATTAGGCAAAGTTCAATCAAGCGTTAATAAGCAAATACTGACTCCTATTTTAAAATATAACTTCGGATATGAAGAAGAAGGCGAAGAAGGCCGTTTCGTAATGATGAGGTCAAATACGGGAAAATATCAGGACTATAACCCTTCTGTAATGGCTGCACCCGTTGCTGCGCAATTAGGCGGATATTTTAATCAATTAAACAGCTACGATATGGCATTTTCAAATATGGATGTATTAATGAATATGCCGTCAAAAGATAGGACAGCATTCAAATTCAGAAATAGATATGCGGCAAACTCTGAAAATATAACTTATGACCCGAATTTATACCCCGAACAAGACAGAGGTGTTTGGTTCAGACCTTATTCAACTTTTGAAAAAGTTAACCTAAAAGGCGGTGTAAAGGTTGATAATATCGGATACGGAACATATTTCGGCGGAGATTCAGACTTAATTGAGCTTGGCCATGGCTGGGACGCAGTATTTTCAGGCTATGCAGGATATAACGGTTCTCATCAAAACTATGACTTCATTTCAACCTATCAAAATGGCGGTCAGTTGGGTGCAAGTTCAATATTTTACAGAAATAACTTCTTTACGGGCTTAACCGCCAATGTTGGCGCGCTTGGTGCGCAATCTTCAACAATGTACGGACAAGATAACTTCGGTATGTTAGGTACAGGTGTTGCTTCTAAAACAGGTTATAACTTTGAATTTAAAGAAGGCAGATTTATAATTCAACCTTCATATTTAATGAGCTATTCATTTGTAAATACATTTGATTACACAAATTCAGCAGGTGTCAGAATTAAAGCAGACCCGTTAAATGCTATTCAAATAGTTCCGGGGTTAAAATTCATTGCAAATACAAAACGAGGCTGGCAGCCATATTTGGCTGTTCAAATGGTTTGGAACATTTTAGATGACACCAAATTCAAAGCCAATAATGTAAGTCTTGCACAATTAAGCGTTAAACCTTATATTCAATATGGCATAGGTATCCAAAAGGCAGCAGGCGAAAGATTTACAGGCTACTTGCAATCAATGTTCAGAAACGGCGGAAGAAATGGCGTTGCATTATCCGCAGGCTGCAGATGGGCACTGGGAAGATAATTATCACCCTGAACTGACCGGAAAATAGCGTAAGCGTAATTTTCTGTCCTCAGAAAAGAGTTTCAGGGTCTGACCAAGTGCACCTGATAGCAAAAAACTAAAATTGCTTAGATGCTGAAACGAGTACGAGTTTGGCATGACAATTGCGGGGTTTGGTATTTTTTTATTTTATTGTTCACTTTCTTTCTTTGCCTTCTCAAGCGCCGAAAATGCAAAGAAAGAAAGTGAACCGAAAGAAAGAAAATTCCGGCTTGGTTTAATGCGGGTTGTTATACAACGTTTTAAAAATTAATTCTGCAAAAAACAGTCGAAATTTGCTTCAAGCTAATCCTTATTATTGGA
>JAFVFO010000032.1 GCA_017475485.1 Candidatus Gastranaerophilales bacterium
ACCTTAGGAGGGTGACGTTCTATCCATCTGAACTACGTCGACATTTGAATAAATTTTAGCATAAAAATATTTATGGTACAATTTTTGCTTGATTTTAATGTGGTGTTATTTTATAGTATAGGTGTTGATATTTGGGTTTGTAGCTCACCCGAGCCGAGCGAGCTTAGCGATAGCTTAGCAAGCGAAGGCGCGCGGCACAAGGTGTGTGAGAGCGTGACGGCAAGCGTTGAGCTTGGCGGACAGCTCGAAACCGTACCAGAAAGTTTAAAATTGAATATTTGGGTTTGTAGCTCAGTTGGTAGAGCAGTTGACTCTTAATCAATTGGTCGAGGGTTCGAGCCCCTCCGGACCCAAAGTTTAAATAAAGCCGGCATTATGCCGGCTTTTATATTACCCTATTGGGGAATGTTTATATATAACCTTAGCGTTTAAAATGCAATTACAAAGGAGAGGTTATGTTAAAATACTTATGGGGTATGGTTTTTTTATTTTTTTCAATCAATTATATGGCGCTGGCGCTTGATTATTCCACGCTATCGGGGCAAATGCTGAATATTGCAAGGTATATAAACCCGCCTGTATATAATAATTACAATAACTTGAATTTAAGAAAGCAATATCTTAAAATGAAGCAAAATCAAAGATATATGTATAACCGCCAAAATATACCCTGCAGAAGATACGGATATAATCCTATATTATGGCAGTTAAATGCTTTAAAATAATTATTGCATATTGCAAAAGTCGCTATAGGGACAATTTTTACATGATTTTTCATTGCAATTTGGTTCAAATTGTGCATTTTTAATATTTTCAACAGCATTTTTAAATTTTTCTAAAACAGCCTGTATTTCTTCTTGAGTATAAGTTATGCCGTCATTTTTGGATGAAAAATCTTCAGGATAAATAAATTGCATTTTAGATACTTTATTTTTTGTTTGTAATTCATAAAAATATTTATATAATGCCATTTGGTTATAATAATCTTCATGGTCGCCCTCGGGCTTTATAGCGTAATTTTTATTATTGCCCGTTTTATAGTCGTATAAAATATAAGTTCCGTCTGAATTTTTATCAATTCTATCAATGTAGCCGATAAATTTAAAATCATCAGTTTTAACTGATAACTTATATTCGCTTTCAAAAAAGCAATTTTTCGGGGTATTTAAAATTTGAGAATAATATTTTTCAAGTGCTTTTTCCCCTCTTGTAGCAAAATTAATTCTTTGTTCATAATTTTCCATGGGAAGTTTATTTAATTCATCTTTAAACCAATTTATGAATTCTTCTTTTGAAGGGTAATCGTTTTGTTTTGCAACATATTTTGCCGCATTTTCACAGGCCTTGTGTATTGCACTGCCATAGCTTAAGAAGTTCGGGTTGCCGTCTTTTGCGCATAATTCCAAAATTTCTTCTAAGAAATATCTTCTCGGGCAGGATAAATATTTGTTAACGGCAGTGGCGCTATATGCTCTATCTGAGAGTTTTGTCTGAATTAACGCTTTAAATTCTTTAATATAATCATATTCTTTTTTGAATAAATCTGCCTTTATTTGCTCTATGTAACTATTTTCACTATATTCAAAAGAATTGTTGTTAATTTCAAAAACATCTTGAATTGATGATAAAAATTTGGTCGGCTTTTTGATTTTTTTATTGATTGTATCGGGATATGATAATCTGAGAGTGTGTTTTGCCCTTGTCATTGCCACATAGAGTAATTTTGTTAAATCGGAAGGTTTTATTATTTCTCTAATCTCGTCAGAAGTTTTATATTCGTTGATATCAAGCGGTATTTCGGCCTTTAATGACTTGGTATTTGATTCCCATTTTTGTGCAATTAATGTCGGCATATAAACATATTCAAATTCGCGCCCTTTAGAGCCATGGTATGTGCAAAGCTGTATGGCATTCATGCTTACGGGGGCTTTTTGGGTTGTTATAGTTTCTTCATCTTCTTTAATTGCTTTAAGGTAGGTGTAGAATTCTTCCAAAAAACTTGTTTTATAAATTTCCGAAAAACCTTGTGCTTCATCAACAAAAGTTTTTATTCCCAAAATATTTTCGCTTTTATTAATATCGTTATTCAAATAATAATCGAAAATACCTGTTTTTGCGCCGATTTCAAGAATGGTATTTTTTATATTTTCTCTTGATTTATATTCCGATAGATAATTATAAGTTTTCAAAAATTGTTTTAGTTTTGAATTTTCGGTTAATAAATTATCGGGAATATTCCTTAAAACGTCAATAAAAGTTTTTCCTTTTGATGTTTCATTGTATAAAATCTCCCAATCATGCGGATTTATCTTAAAAGGCTGCATAGTAAGAAGCTGGAATATTCTATATGAGTGCATAAGCGGGTTTATTAAAAACTGAATATAAAAATATAAAACATTCACGGCAGGAATTTCAAAAATATTTCTGCCTTCTTTTAATTCAGCAGGTATATTTTTAGCCTTTAAAAGTTCAAAAAATGCCTCGGCTTCCGAATTAGAACGCACTAAGATTGCAATTTCAGATAATAATTTTTCGCCATTTTCATCCTTAGGGCATTCTTCTGAATTAATAATTTCTTCAATTTCTTTTACAATTTCATAATATTCTTGTTCAATATCGGTGTATTTGTATAATCTTACAGGTTTATTTTTTTCAAACAGCGTTTTGTTTTTTGCTTCTAACACTTTTGAAATATTATATTTTTTGCTGAATTCTTTATTATTTTCAAGGTTTAAGGGGTCTTGTTCTATAACTTTTCTTGATACATCAAGAATATTTTGGGTTGAGCGCATATTTTCCCTAAGGCAAATCACTTTGGTATCGGGGAAGGTTTTTATAAAATTTTCAATAGTATCCAGTTTTGCCCCTTGAAATCTGTATATAATTTGGTTGTCATCTCCGACTACAAAAACATTTTCGCTTTTAAGGGCGCGGGTTAGCGAAAAAACAATTTCATTTTGAGATTTATTTGTATCTTGATATTCATCAACCAAAATATATTCATACCTATTTGCAACATTATCTAAAAATGAGGGCGATTTTTCAAACTTATCCAATACAAGGTTAATCATATCGTTAAAATCAAGATATTTTGCATTGTTTAATTTTTCCTGATAAAGTTCATAAAATTGCCATAATTCATAAGCCTGTTCAACTTTTTTTACTGCTTTTTCTTTTTCTTCATAAGGAATTATTCTTCTTTTATTTCTTTTATTTATAGTGTCATCTATAATTTGCTCCCAATTTGCTATATCAGGCTTCCAGTCAGGATTTTGTTCTATATTATTATAAAATTTTTCCTTATTAAGACGATTTTGCTTAATTAATGAAATCCTGTTTTTAATAGTATTTATATAGTAGTAAGGGTCATTTTTTTCGGTTCTGAAATATTTAGGATTAATTTCATCTATACATTCTTTAATAAATGCCTTAGAGATTGTATCGTTCATGATTTTATAATTTTGTGCAAGCTCAAAATCTTCTTGAAATTCATCTAAAATATTGGCGCAAAAGCTGTGGTAAGTATAAATAGCACTATCAAGCGAAGAAACATTTAATTCATGCTCTATTCTTTTTTTCATTTCGGAACATGCCGTATCGGTAAATGTTAAACAAAGAATTTTATCAGGTTTTATACCTTTATTAATCATGTTTTTTATTCTTTGCACTATTGTATAAGTTTTGCCTGTGCCGGGGCCTGCTAAAACCAGATATTTGCCTTCAATATTATTAATACATTCCAATTGTTTTTCGTTTGGTGAAATTTCTTTTTTTAATTCTAAAGCCATATAATCCCCATAGTTAAACCGATAATTTTATGATACAATAAAATCCATAGATTTTAAAAGGAGAGGGGTATGAAAAAATTATTTTCAACACTTGCATTGATGTTTTTGTTGACACTTGGCGCGCACGCTGAATTTTTAGGCGGTTTTATCTATAACGGTACAACAACGCCCGGAGGCGGCTATACGCCCGCAGCAGCTTCAAAACAAGGCCAAGCAACATGCAAAAATATTTGGTATATTGTAACCGTTGGAGATTGCAGTGTCAGAACAGCGATGAAAAACGGCAATATTAAATCATTAGCAGGTTATGACGTTCAAAGAGAAAATATCTTAGGCTTCCAAACAATAACGGTTAAGGCTTGGGGTAATTAATGGGCGAACTGGATAATCCGGATATTATTGAAAATAAAGACATGGTTAGCTTTTTAAAAAGGCATAACCATGTCTTTGTTTATAACTACGGTACAATCCATAGTTCAATTGAAAAATATTTAAAAAGTATAAATATTGATATTAAAGGTTTTATAGTAAACAATAAAGAAGATTTAGGAGAAAAAATTTATTCTTTTAGTGAAATAAAAGAAAAATTCGGTAAAAGAAGATTTTATGATTTCAGAAAGAAGATAAGAAAAAACTCCTGTGTGATTATTGCAGATGAACCTTCAAGTGTTTCGTCGGGTTTGGCAGAACTTAAAAAAATCGGTTTTAAAGATTTCTTTTATGTTTCTAAATGGAACAGAAGAACAATTCCATATAAAATGACCCCAAGAGAAAAAAATAACTTTTGGATAGAAGTCAATTTGGTTGATCATTGTAACTTAAATTGTCAGTGTTGCGACCATTTTTCTCCAATTGCCGATAAATACTTCCTTGATATTGATGAATTTGAAAAAGATATCAAACGCCTATCGGAACTTATGAATGGCGAAATGGGTGTATTAAAACTTGAAGGTGGTGAACCTTTATTGCATCCAAATGCAATTGATTTTATGAAAATAGCAAGAAAATATTTTCCAAAAAGTAAAATTTTATTTTTTTCAAATGGTATTTTGCTTGCTTCAATGGAAAAAATTTTTGAGACCATAAAAGAATATGATATTACACTTATGGTAACAACATATCCCATTAAAACAGATTATAGAAAAATAGATGAACTTGCAAAAAAATACGAAATTAAATACGAAAGATTTATTGAAGCATCAAAATTAAGTTCTTCAAATAAGGAAGAATGTCTTGATAAATTATCCGTTCATCATCCTTTTAATCTTAAAGGTGAAATAGAAGATTATCAATATATTTCTTGCTACCATTTTAACGAATGTATTACTTTAAGACATGGAAAAATATATACATGCCCGATTATTCCTTATTCTGAATATTTTAATAAAGAATTTAATCGAAATTTAAAAATAAAACCTGATTGCTGTATTGACATATATAAGGCAAAAAATTATAAAGAAATAGCGGATTTCTGTACAAAAAAGGTAAGTTTTTGCAGCTATTGTGATATTTTAAACAGAAAAGCAAAACCATACGCACTATCCAAAAAAGAAATAAGCGAGTGGTCATAAAATTTTATTATTAATAATTATTGTAAAATAAATTGTTAATGATATAATAGAATTTGCCTCACAAATTCAAGAAAGAGAATGAAATGAAAATAACCGGTATTAATCATACTTTCGGTAAAAATATGGTTGCAAAATGCATCGTAAAAAACCAATTAAAAGAAAAACATGAAGCAACATTATATGAATATGACCCATGGAATTTAGATGATATTGATGAAATTGAATCTTCGCTGAATACAAATTCCATAAAGCCCGATTTTTATCGCGCAGGCCTTTGGTCAGGCCATACAGAAGGCAGATTTTTTGCGCTTCAGGATGATGAAACAAAAGATATTGTTGCGTCTGCTGAAATTACACGCCACTATGCGCCTTTTGGCAAATATCAGGGTGATTATTTATTAATAGATGAACTTGAAGGAAATCAAGGCTATATTGATTCTTTAACCCCAATGATAGGTTTTATTGCTAACAAAGGCTTTGAAACCAATTCTAAAAATATTGTTTCGGCCTTCAGAACATCTGAAATGCCTCAACTAAAAGGCTATAAATTTAAACAAACAGATGATGAAACTTGGATTTTGCCTAAAAGAAGATTTTCAGAAAACATTAATAAAGCTGAACACAGAAATTCTATAGAATTTTTAGCCTAAAAAACGCAAAATTTTTTTTCACCATTTTTAAACAAATATGATTTTGCCTATAAATGCAAATACCTACAATAGATATTGCCCCAAAATTAACTTTAAGGGGCAATATTTTCAGTATGCGCAAACAGGACTATCAATAAGCGAAATTTTAAAAGACCAAAGGCAAAGAAGCAACCCAAAACCGGTAGGGATTTTATTAGGGGTGTTATCCGATAAAAATATTCAACAGCTTTTAAATGAAAAATCAATTAGCTATGAAGATATTGTAGATATTACAGATTACCCGTTTTTTAATATTTTTAGAGAATTTTCAACCGGTGCTGTTTTAAAATCATTGAAAAATGAAAAAACGCGCGATTTTATTTCAAAATATAAACTGCAATTATACCAAGCTCCCCTTGTTTCAAAAGTACCCCCAAAACAGCTTGAAGCATTTAAAAATGCGCTAAATTCCCTTCGGGGGCATAGGGCAGTCAGTACAAATATTGTTAAATTACAACAAAAACAAGGTTATCAAATTGAAGTAGATACAAAAACCTGCCTTGATGAAGATACGCACACTTTAATTAGTTTTCATATTTCAGTAGATTCTGACTGTAATGTACAATGTACAAGAATTGAAAGACCTTATTGCGATACAACTTTATCAAGGTTAAAAAATTCAAATTGCGAAACTTTTGTTATGACAAAAAATCCTCAAGACCCGTATATTCATACGATAATTGAATTTACAAAGCAAGATGCAACTTGTTATCGGTTATCGGATAAATTGCAAGGTGCATGGGAAATATCTAAATATGAATATAAAAACTATCCTATAGATTATGATATAAAAGAAGGAATACAAAAGGGTACAATCAAAGGCGGAAGGCCAATTTCAAGAATAACGGAAGATGATAATTCAATTGTTTATAAAGAAATATTTCATACAAAAGATACAACCACAAAAAGAAGATATGAAGAAAGCTATGACGGAAGCTATAGAAGCTATGAATATAATATTACACAAAATTCTGAAACCTTATTAAACCTAAAAAGGAGTTGGCGAAAAATTTCTGATACCGAAACCGTTACAGTGGTTAATGATAAAACATACAGAGCTTTTTTTGATGATTTAAAACGAACCGTAACCATTCTTGATAACAAAGGAAATACAACAACAATTAATTTAGCGCGCAAAGCTCCTTATCATAGCTTTGAATTTCTTAAAACCCTTGATGTCGATACTTTATTAAATATAAAAAAATATACAAGAAGCCTTTTGTTTGCGCGCAGTGATGAAAATAAATCATATAATTTTTTATCCAACAGTATAAAAGTGGATGAAAATCCGTTTAGCATTAACCATGAACTTGGACATGCAATAGATTATAATTCTGATGTGCGCTTTTATAGATATCCTGAATTAATTAAAATATATAATCAAGAGCTTGAAGAATTTAATAAAGTTTCAAATTCAAAAATAAAAGATATTCTGCAGTATTTTTCAAATGACGGCGGATATGCACCCGAAAAAGGCGATAAAAAGATATCAACGGGAATAAATGAGCTTGTAGCGGAAACTAATGCAATATTACATACTTATAATGATACGGAAGAAGTTTTATCATCAAGAGTGTTGTATTTAATTCGTTATTTTCCGAAAACCATAGCTTACATTGCTTCGTTACTTGACGTTTAAGGTTAATTCCTTTTGCAGTATTTCATCTAAAATTTCAGCACAGCAAGAAACCATATTAACGCAATGCGCTTTTCTTTCGGGAGAATGGAAGTCTTTGAAGTCTTTTGTCAAAACTTTGCAACAAGTTACTTTATGAACTTGTATAAATTTCTGATAAAATTCTTTTGCTAAAGTGCGCGCTGTGTTATCTTTATTTTTACCATGTAAAAGTCCTAATACCATTTGCGAACCTGCAACGGCACCGCACAGACAACCGTTACCCATACCGCCTGAGAAACTTGTCGCAACAGATATAAAATCAGCAGGGGCAATCCCTAAATCTACCGCACAGCGTGCAATGGATTCAGAACATGAATATCCTTCAAGAAAGTATTTTGGTGCTAAATCAATAAATTTTTTCATAATTTTCCTATCTGTAATATAATTCATATACTTTTGAACCGTATATCAAAAAAGCAATCATAGCGCTTGTACATGCTGAAATTAATACCGCACCTGCCGCTATATCTTTTGACAGTTTGGCTAATTTTGCCCATTTGTTTTTATAATAAGCATCTATAACAAATTCTATAACGGAATTTATCATCTCCATTATAAGCACAAAAGCGTTTGCAAATAAAATTATACAAAATTCAATAACGCTGACCCTTAACAAAAATGCTAAAGAAAGCGCAAATATTGCAATAACAAGATGTTTTCTAAAGTTCCTTTGTGAGCGAAAAGCAAGCCTTACACCATTTAGGGCAAACATTACGCTTCTTGAAAAACTTCTTGATTGAAACTTATTCATTTCTTAATTCCTTTAAGACGGTATTTTGTATCCTTACTACAAAATCGTAATCCTTTTTTGTTAAATGGTCAAATCCTAATAAATGCAAAATTCCATGGGTTATTAAAGTTAATAATTCGTCTTCAAAGGTTTTTTGTTTTTGTTCATCACATCTTTCAAGTGAAATTATAATTTGTCCTAAATCAGCTGTTTTTCTATATATTATGGCATTTTCATCATCACAAAATAAAGAAAATGTTATAACATCCGTTACGGAATCTTTTTTTCTGTATTCTCTGTTGATTTTATGGATTGTTTCATTATTGCAAAACGATACATCAAAATTAATGCGTGAAATATCTTTCTTAAAAACAGGGCTTGATTTTATATCATCTGAATTTAAAAGAATATTTAAAATTTTTTTAATATCCTGCCTGTAATTTTTTAAGATTACATTAAATTTTTTTAATTTGATATCGTCAATTTTTGATAATGTAAAACTAGCCTTCATTTTCATTGTTCTCATTTTTAGATGATTTTGATTGGAGTTCTCTTATTTTTCTTTCAAATTCATCATCTTGCGGGTTTTGTATTGTAATTTTTGTTTTATCTTGAATTTCATTTATAACGCGTTCTTGGTATTTAATTCTTTCATGCTGCATTCCGCGCAGTATCTGGTTAAATGTCATTGCTATTATTTTAATATCTTTTAAGGTTAAGGGACTGTCTGATAATTGTCCGTCATTTAAGCGTTCCGTAAATATTTTATTAACAAGAGCTTCAATTTCTTCCTGCGTTGGTTTTTTAAGCGCACGCACAGCACTTTCAAGCGCGTCTGCCAGCATTAAAATGGCGGTTTCTTTGGTTCTGGGTTTTGGGCCGGGGTAGCGGAATTGTCCTTCGGATACGTTTTCTTCGCCTTCCTGCTCAATTGCCTTATTATAAAAATGCCCCGCTAAACTTTCTCCATGGTGTTGTTGAATAAAGTCAATTATTACCTGCGGAAGCCCGTATTTGCGTGCAATTTCAACTCCGTCTTTGGTATGAAGAGTAATTACCATTTTACTCTGTCTTGGAGTTAAGGTTGTATGCGGGTTTTCGACTCCGAAATAAGATTGATTTTCTATAAAAAATAACGGTCTTTGTAGCTTTCCTATATCATGATAAAGTGCGCCCACACGCGCTAAGATTGAATCTGCGCCTATTGCATTTGCCGCCGCCTCGCAAAGATTTGAAACTATAAGCGAATGATGAAATGTACCCGGGGCAGAATTTCTCATTTTTGCAAGTAATTCTTGGTTTTGATCGGCAAGCTCGATAAGTGCATAAGGTGAAACGATTTTGCAGATTTTTTCAATGATAGGAATTAAAAACATTGCTATCATTGATGAAACAATACCGTTTAACAGTCCTGAAAACGGATTTTGAACCTGCATTTGCAATAATTTTGAAAAAGCGCCTGTTTGAATTTCAAAAAATGATACAAAAAACATTGCAAAAAACATAACTATGCCGACTTGAAAACCGCACCAAATAATATCAAAACGCTTTGAATAAGACATTTTTGAAACCAGATAACTGCCCGATAGTGTTGCAATCGTGAATACATATATCAATTGAGAATCAAAAAATAATGTTACGGATAATATTGCAAGCATTAAAATTGATACCAAAAAAGATAAAATGGAATTTGTAAAAATTGCAAGAATTAAGGTGAAGGCTATAAAAGGCATTAAATAGTTTGATATATGGGCGGAATTAGAAATCAAAATGCAGGTATATGTAAGAATTATTGCAGATAAGGCGATATAGAGCATATAGCGCGGAGTATAGAATTTCTTTTCGTATTTTCTTATATATAAAATAAGACTGTACATAGTGACACACACAAGTGCAAATATGCCGAATATTCCGCCTTTATTAAGTTCAAATGCGTTGTAGCCCGATATTTTAAGGGCGTCTTTTTTCAACTGTGTAACCTTTTCGCCCGCTTTGATTATCGTATCTCCCTTTTTAATGGTTACAACGTAGGGCTTAACTGCGTTTTTGGCATTTTTCCTTGCAACATCCGTTGCATATTCATCAATTATTAAATTAGGTATAACGCTGTGTTCTATTAAAGCTAAAATCAAAGGATACTGGCTTTTTTTAACATGTGTACCTAAAGTTTTATCCATGAAACTGTCTGTTATAAAGTTAGAAATATCCGAATCAAATATTCCGACTGTTAAAAGTTCGTTTAAAATGTATTTTGTGTTTGTAAAAGTTGATGTCAAATTAGCGTCAGACGCGGATAAAATATAAGCAACAGCCTTTTCTTCTCTATCCGAGTCATTGACTTCCAATAAATCAATCAATTCTTTTTGGCGGATTAGATAATTTTTCTTTTTATCTTTTTTGATTTTTTCAATATCATCAATTGCTTTATCCAAATCTGTTTTAATATAATCACCTTCAACAGGGGCTACAACAGGGCGGATTTTATTTGCAACCTCGCGTTTTATCAGTTCCGTTCTTTGTTTATCAACTACTTCAAAAGTATTTTTTGCATAAATTGTTTTTTGAGCAATACCGTTTGAAATAATATTTTGATATAAATAATATCTGACTGATAACAACGAAGTCAAAACTATTGCAACAAGCAAAAATGCACCGATTGAGGCAGGTTTTGACGATTGAAATACATCTTCATTTTGAAATATATTTTTTTTGAAAATATCTTTAATATTCATACTCTAAATCCGCAACCCTAAATTAATACACTAGAATTATACAATAAATTTATTTTTCTTATATACTTTTATATTATGAAAAAAATTTTATTATGTTTAGGATTAGTTCTTTTATGTGCGCCTTGTTTTGCGCGCGAAAATATTAAAGAGGTTTTCAAAAATAATTCCGCAATAATTTATACCGTCAATATAAGAAATTTTAATGCTCAAGATAAAGATTTAGACGGGCTTATAGACCCTAAAAAAGGTGATGTTAAAGGAACTTTTTTAAATGCGCTTGAAAAATTGCCGGATTTAAAAAAAGAAGGAATAAATACAATTTATCTTTTGCCTATAACGCCGGTGGGCAAATTAAAGGCATTAGGTACAAAGGGTTCATTATATTCTCTTGACAGTTTTGAGAATATAAATCCCGAATTAGATGATACGGAAGATAAAAGAACAGTAATTGAAGAAGCAAAAGCATTTGTAAAAAAAGCGCATGAGCTGGATTTGAACGTTATTGTTGACCTGCCGGGGTGTGCTTCTTATGATTTATCATTAAGAAAACCCGATTGGTTTGAAATGTCCGAAAATAATGAAAGCCAAATAGTTGCGGATTGGACAGATGTCAGACAGTTAAAAATAGATGAAAACTTAATTAAAAATACTAAAAAATTTGTAGATTTAATGATAGAAATTGATTTTGACGGTATAAGAGCAGATGTTGCGGGGATAAAAACTCCCGAATTTTGGTCTGAAATAATTAACTATGCATATTCAAAAAAAGCTGATTTTTTGTTTTTAGCTGAAGCATCACCCGATTGGTCAAATCCTTCGCCTTCATCAATTCAACACTACAGTACCATTGAAGAATTGTTGGAAAGCGGATTTGACAGCTATTATGGTTCTTGGTCTGATTTTAAAAATCTTAAAACAAAACAAGAGTTTGATTTAAAACTTGAAAAAAACTTAAAAATTATAAAAAAATATAAAAATTCATCAATGATATCCGCCCTTGCAACCCATGACCAGCAAGCACCTGTTTTAAGGGGGAAAAATTATTGGAATATGGTTTTATGGCTTTGTGTAACCCTGCCTCAAAATACATATTTTTTAGACGGCTTTTCGGTTGGGGATGATTTTATATATCCTTATGAAAACAAAAAAGCGCAAAAATCAGATACTGATGATGAAGAATATTTTGTACACAACGGGCAATTTGATATATTTAATGCAACAGCTCCGGTTAGGAAAAAACATCCTAAATATAAACAAAGTTATCTAAAGGCGATAAATTTCAAGAAAAAATATCAAGAATTAATATCAAAAGGCGATTTTAGACTTCTTAAAACAAATAATGATAAGGTTTTTGGTTTTGCAATAAATGACGAAAACAAGGAATTAATTGTTATAGGTTCATTAGATGAAAAAGAAAATCAAAAAACGCAAATAAAACCGCTATATTCAAAGCCTGAATATCTGCTTACTCAATTCAGCGGTAAAACACACCCTAAAACAGATAAAGAAATCTTAGAAGCTGACTTAGAACCATTGGAACTGCAGGTTTATTTAATTAACAAGGTTAATCTAATAACCCCTCAAGAATAACGGCATTTTTATTAGCTTTTTCAGGCGAAACATTCTGAGCACGTTTTAAATATGTTCTAAGTGCTTCTCTGATTAATTCGGAACGCGACCTTTGTTCTTGACGTGCAATTTCATCTATTGTTTTTAAGAAAGTATCTTTCATTGAAACTAAAACTTTTGCCATAAAATCTCCTTTGATAATATTATACCAGTTTTTGTCGGTTTGGCGCAATGAAAAGTTATTTTCTAATGTTTTAGCCTGAAAGGCTAATTTATTTCTTTCAAATATAATGAAACAATTTATTTTGAAAGGAGAAAATTATGACCCAAAAATTTGAAATGTATAAATGCGACATTTGTAATAATGTTGTAGAAATTACCCATGAGGGTATGGGTGAACTCGTTTGTTGTAATCAAAATATGAGATTATTAAAAGAAAATAAACCCATGGAAGATAATGCGCATTTTGCCCATGTTGAAAAATTATCAGATATTGAAAAACGTGTGTATTTTAATCATCCAATGACCCCTGAACATCATATTGAATATATTGAAGTGATTTCATCCGATAATAAATATTTAAAAAGAAAATTTTTAAAAGAAAATGAATTAGCGGAACTGAAATTCAAGTGCAACTGTAACGAAGGTTTTTATGTAAGGTTATATTGCAACTTAGACGGAGTTTGGACAACAAAATGAATCCTGAACTTTTAAATTTATTTAACAAACAAATTAACCGCGAATTTTATACAAGTTATCTGTATTATGCTATGTCAACTTATTTTGATGAAATTATGATGCAGGGTTTTTCAATGTATATGAAGCATAATGCGTCTAAAGAGCTTAATTTGGCGCAAAAAATGTATGATTATTTAATTTTAAGGGATGAAAAATTATCTTTTTTAAAAATAGATGAACTGCAATCCGATTGGGTTGATGTATCGGATATTTTTGCTAATTTATTATCAAATGAACAAGTTATATTTGATGAGGTTCAAAAATTATATTCTATTGCAAAAAATTATGATGATTTTGGTGCAATGGAATTTTTGAATGAAATAATATCCGAAAAAACAAAATCCTTAAGTATGGCAAGAAAAATGGTGTTCAGAATAAAAAATTCAAAAATAATACCCTTTGGAATTGAATTTATGGATAGTTACATTAATTCAATTTAGATGATTTTCTTGCAATATTTTGAAATAGAACAAATATCACAATTAGGTTTTTGAGGCTTGCAAATGTTTTGCCCATGGGTTACAAGCAATGTATTAAAATCAATCCAGTATTTTTTAGGTAAAATTTTCCTTAATTCCATTTCTGTATCATCAGGAGTTTTGGTGCAAACGTAGCCTAAACGGTTTGAAATTCTATGAACATGAGTATCTACACATATTGCAGGCTTATTAAAACCTTTTGTCAATACTAAATTCGCGCATTTTCTGCCTACGCCTTTGAATTTTACAAGTTCTTCAATGGTATCAGGGACTTTTGAATTATATTCTTTAACGATTTTGTTTGATAATTCAATAATCTGCGAAGCCTTGTTCTTGTAAAAACCTACAGGATAAATGGCCTTTGATAACGTATTAATATCTGTTTTTGACATTTCTAAAGGTGTAGAAGCAAGTTTCAGCATATTTTTTGCTGCTTTAATTGTTGTTTTATCGTTTGTTCTTAAAGATAAAATACAGCAAATTAAAACCAAATAAGGGTCTTTGACGTTTTCCATAAAATCAACAAATTCAGTGTGTTTGACCTTATTTGTTTTAAAATCATTTTGAAGCGATTTAACTATATTATCAATATCCATGGTAAAATAATAATATAAGAGGTTATAAAATGGCAAATATTGAAGAACTTAATGATAATAATTTTGAAACATCTGTTTTAAAGTCGGAAAAACTCGTTTTGGTTGATTTTTGGGCACCCTGGTGCGGGCCATGCCGTAAAATGTCGCCTGTTTTAGAACAAATTCAAAATGAAATGATTGATTCAATAAAAATTGCCAAATTAGATACGGATAAATTCCCTGCAATTGCAAGTGAATATGGGGTTTTTTCGCTTCCAAGCATGATATTATTTAAAGATGGTGATGTAAAAGAAGTTATGGTAGGCTTAATGCCTAAAAGTTCGGTTGTATCGAATATTAAAAAATATCTTTCTTAAAATAGTTTGTTTTGTACGGGTTCGGCTTCTAAGATGTCTGAAATATCGCATTCAAGGCAGTCGCAAATTCTGTCTAAGTTATAATAACTGGGTTGCGTTCTGCCTTTTGCCCAGGAATATATTGTCTGCTGAGGCAAATTAAGCACCTGCGCAAGTTTATACAGGCTGTAATTTTTCTTATTTTTTGCGGTTTCTTTAATTTTTATTTTCATGACTATGATTATATCATACTTTGTTAGGATATAATCATGTGTTTAGCAGTTTTTTTCAACTATTTAGAGGAAATAAATTGTTTTTTACTTCAATGCGCATAATATTTTGCGCTATAATATAATTAAAATTATTAAGATAGAGGATTATTATGAATAAAAGTTCCCTGAAGCTGTTATTTTGTATGGCATTAGGTACAATGATATTTGGTTTAAGTGCTTTTGCGGATGATGAAGTCACTCAAGTAAAACCGAAACCAAAAATTATATATCAATACAACTACAACACAATTCCCCTAAAACAGCCTGTAATGTCAAAGAGTATGATGCCTGCCGTTAATGAATACAATAAAGGCAACTATCTTGGCGCAATGGTTGAATTAAAGGAATTAGTTGAAAAGGAAAAAGATAATGTTTATGCAAAATATTATCTGGCACTTTGCTATACACAGCTTGGTTACAGGTCTGAAGCACAGCAGATGTATAATGATGTAGCCGAAAGCGGATATAATTACGCTCTTTCATACACTGCTCAAAGGGCAACGATATGTATAGATAATCCTAACTCGCAGGCATGTTTGCCGCCTAAGAAAATCACAGCGCCTAAACCTGAGAAACAAGAGGAAACAAGGATTGTATCGCGTCCTGTTGAAAATCCTGAACCTCAAGTTGAAACGGATGAATTAACTAAATTTATTAAATCAGGTAAAAAAATTCACCCTGCAGCTATGGATAGGATTACTCTTGAAAGAATGACAAGAAAAGTTCAAGCGGATATGTATTCTCAAGCGCAAGCTAATAAACAAGAAGCACAAGACGCTGATAAGAAAACTACACCTTCCAAAAAAAGGAAAGCTAAAAAAGCCAAAGAAGAGGCGGAAGAATAACATAATTTATGGTAAATAACATGACAGAAGAAAACACAGTTACAATTAAATCGGTAAAATTTGGAGAATTAATCGTAGATAAAAGTAATATTTTCGATTTCATTTTGCCGATTATAGGTTTCAACGATTTGAAAAAATATACAATTGTTGATTATAAGCCCGATTCTCCTTTTAAATGGCTTCAATCAATGGAAGATATGGAATTAGCATTTCCCGTTACATTATGCAGTTTTTTTGGAATTGATTATAAATTTGATATTCCGGATGAAGAAGCGGAAAAATTAGGAATAGAAAATGCTGATGATGTATTTGTCTGCAATATTGCGAATATTCCTTCTTCTAATCCGCAAGGTGCTACTATAAATATGCTTGCCCCGATTGTGGTTAATCTTCAAAACAAAAAAGCAATGCAGATAATTCTTAAGAATACGGATTTTCAAGTTAGATACAAATTATTTGATACGGAAAAGTAGGCTATGCTTATATTAACAAGAAAAGTAAATCAAAAATTAATAATTAATGATAACATTGAAGTTGTTATCTTAGAAAGCTATAAAAACACTGTTAAAATTGGTGTTAATGCGCCTAATGACGTACAAATATACAGAGAAGAAATATATAACGAAATTAAAAAATCAAATAAACAGGCTCAAAGTGCGGATATTGATGCTATTAGCAATTTAAAACCCAAAAACAACATACAGAGCTTTAATTTAATGAAGAAAATAGAACATAATGACAAGCCTTAGCGCAAAAGATTATTTTTACAAAAAAGATTACAAATCTGCGCTTGAAGAATTTAAAAAAGAAGAAAATTATTATGGTGCAGGATTATGCTCCCTTCTTTTGTGTGATACAAAAAATGCGCAAAATTTTTGGTCTGTTAATAAAAATTGCCCTGCAAGCAGGTGGGGTTTGTGTATTTTAGATTATATACAATTAAAAACCGATAAAATTCCGACATTTTTTCAAACACGAGCCCAGCTGGAAGTGTATCTATCATTATTTATAGAAAATAATTTAATAGAATGGGCGCAAAATATTGTAAGCTGCTGTGAATTCTTTTTCAGGGCAAATCCTGAAAGTTACAAATTTATTGCAAGAGCTTTGTATGCTAACGGCTATTTTCAATTGGCAATTAATTTTTGCAAAAAAAGTTTAAGGTTCTTCTATTCCGATCCTGAAGCATTTTTAATTATGGCACAGTGTCAATTTTTGCTTGCTGATTTGGCGGAAGCACTTGATAGCGTGAATAGAACCCTTGCCATTGCGCCGAGTTATTATCCCGCAAAATTATTCAGGGGTATTTTATTGGAAGAAATTGAAAAGAAAAGAGCAAAAGAAATTTAATTATTTCACAACAAATTTTTTCATTTTTCCATAATCAAATTCATTTTCCCAGCGAGCTACAACTGTTGTTGCAACGCAATTTCCTATAAGATTAACTGTGGTTCTGCCCATATCAAGAATTTGGTCAATCCCTAAAATAATTGCAACACCTATAACCGGTAAATTAAAGCTGGTCAGAGTGCCTGTTAAAATAACAAGTGCAACACGAGGAACACCTGCAATGCCTTTTGAAGTCAGCATAAGAGTCAAAATAATTAAAATTTGCTGTTCTATAGGAAGATGAATTCCTGCTATTTGAGCGCAAAATAATGTAGCCAAAGTTAAATACATGGTAGAGCCATCCAGATTAAAAGTATAACCCATAGGCATTACAAAGCTGACAATGCTTTTTGGTACACCAAATTTTTCCATTTGGCTCATTGCCTTTGGCAGTGCGGCTTCTGATGAAGCAGTGGTAAAAGCCAATAGCGCAGGGTCTTTTATAGCCTTTAATATTCCCGTAAACGGAACTTTTATTATTTTGCAGGCAATAACAAGTACGACAACAACAAAAACTATTAAAGAAAGATATGTTATAGCGATTAATTTTGCATAACCAAGCAATATTCCAATGCCGTTTCTGCCTATTGTTGCTGAAATTGCCCCAAATACACCAATTGGTGCAAACATCATAACATATTGGGTAAATTTAAACATTATATCGCACATGCTTTGTAAAAAATCCAAAACAGGACGTGCTTTTGGGCCGACAGCACAGACGGCAAGTGCAAAAAATATAGCAAAAACAACTATCTGCAATAAATTTCCTTCCGCCATTGCGCCAAAAAAGCTCTCCGGTACTGATTCTACAAGCATGTGAACCATAGAGGGGTTATGTGCTGAGGCTTGCATTTTTTCAACAATTGCCATACTTGCCTGTGAAACTTCAACATTAAAGCCAACCCCCGGCTGTAATACATTAGCCATAATAATGCCGATAATAAGTGCCAATGTGGTTGCAATTTCAAAATATATTATTGTTTTTAAGCCTATTTTACCAAGATTTTTAACATCCCCATGTCCTGCAATGCCGACTGTTAACGTCGCAAAAATCAACGGGGCAATAATCATTTTAATCATTCTTAAAAAAACATCTGCCAAAGGCTGCATTTTAACGGCATAGTTCGGAAAAAGCCAGCCGAAAAGAATGCCAAAGACAAAAGCTGTAAAAATATATAAGGTAAGTTTTCTGCTTTTTGAATCAGTCAAAACATGCTCCAGCAAAAATGATTACTACAATTATATTATAAAAATGCTATATCTCCAACATCTGCTGAAACTCTTTTATATCGCAGTTTAGAAGTGATTTTTTAAATTCCAAAATATTTGAAAATTCTTCTTTTAATAATTCATACATTGAATCTTCTTTAAAATCAGCATAGTTAAACGGTTTTATATATTCAATTTTATTTATATCTAAAATATTAATAGAGCCGATGTTCTCCAATATTTCAAGGGTAATATGTAAAAAATTCTCGCTGACACCGAGTGCACTTGCAAGGCGGTGCATTTCGACTGCACCTTGAAGATGATTTGCGCAATATTTTATCATACCTAACGCTTGTTTAATATAGTTTTCAAGGTTTTCATCCACTTTGTAATTCATTAAATGAATTTTTGAAGGTTTTACTTTGGCTATAATTTCTTTTAACTCATCAATAGAGCTTGGATAATCAAAAAGCATTAAACCGTTATGTTCGTTGATTTTTTCTATGAAATTATCTTTTATTTTTTGATATTTTCCAAGAATTTCTTTTGTGGAAATAGTTTTTGCCCAAACGGCAATATCTAAGCCTTCACGTTCCAAATATTGAGAAATTTGTTCTAAAATTCCTGTTTTTTTTCTGTGGTCAAAAATTTTATATTCATTTTCGGGCTTTTTGAGCCCCTCGCAATACATATCAACAATTTCAAACTGCACGCTTTTCACGTCATTAAAAACATTTAAACGAGGATAGAAAGCTATATCGCATTTTTGTCCCTGAGGAATTAAAAGCTCTGTTTCAGACCATTTTACAGCCTGAAATTTCTTATCTTCGCACGATAAAATAAGCCTTAGATGATTTTGCTCTTTTCCTATTGTTTTAAATTCTTCCAAAGTCACATTAAACATTGCAAACAAAGGCGGCTCATTATTCTGCCCGAAGGGTTCAAGTTTATCAATGGTTTCAAGCATACCTAAATCAATATCTTGAGCCTTAACCTCAATATCGGCATAAAGAGTATTGTCGGGCTTTTCATCCTTAGAGGCTTCATTTATGGTTTTTAAAAGAGCTTCTTTTACATCTTCAAACTTCTTTTGAGATAAATCGAAAGAACATCCCCCTGCAAGTTTATGCCCGCCAAAGCCAAGGAATAACTCTTCATTTTCTTTTAAAATTTCATATACATTGATTAAATCATTGCTTCTGATTGAACACCTTTCATTATTTTTGTCGTCTGCCGTCATTAAAAAGCAGGGCTTATTATATTCTTCAACAATTTTAGAAGCAACTATACCGATAATTCCTATATGCCATGATGAATTCATTAAGATTACGGCAGGTTTTTTGGTTTCTTGGGGATTTTTCTTAAGATAATCTTTTATTTCATTATATGTTTCAGCACACTTTGCCTGTCTTATTGCATTATAGCTGTCTAATTTTTCAATAATTATATCAAGCATATTTTCATTATCTTCATTTAAAAAGTCAAAAGATAATTTTGCATTTGCCAATCTTCCGACAGCATTAATTCTCGGTGCTAAAATGAAAGCTACATCAGTTGAATTAATATCCCTATCTTTTATATTTTTTGATAACAGCTTATAAATTCCAAGGTGAGATTTTTCTTTTTTATTATTTATTAATTCAAGTGCATGTTTCACCATTGCACGATTTTCCCCCAAAAGGGGTACTACATCTGCAATAGCACCGCATGATGCAATTAATAACAGTTCATCTTTTAAATTTTTATTATCAATATCTTCCAGTATTGCCATTGCAAGTTTGTATGCAACAATTGAACCCGAGTTATAGGTTAAATAAGTGATATTATCTGCCGATAATTCAGGATTTATTGCGCCTTCAACCTGCGGATTTATTATTGCGTATGCCATTGGAAGTTCTATATCGGTGCTGTGGTGGTCAGTCAGAATCGTATCAACCCTTAAACTCTTTAGAAGGCTGATTTCTTTTATATTCGAAATTCCGCAATCGACGGTTATAACAAGTTTAACATTTTCTTTTGATACAAAAGTTAATAGTTCCTTAGAATTTAACCCATGCCCATGGAGTAACCTATCGGGAATAAAGGTTAAAACATTTGCTTTTAGTTCTTTTAAGGCTTTAAATAAAACGGTGCTTGACGTTACACCGTCACAATCAAAATCGCCCCAAATCAGAATTTTTTGTTTTTGCTCAATTGCTTCTTTAATTCTTTTTTTTGCTTTTTCCATATCTAAAAAAGCATAAGGAGAAATAAAATCATTTATTGTTGGATTTAAAAACTTTTCTATATCTTTTTCTTTTGTAATATTTCTTGCGGATAAAAGTTCATCTAATAAAGAATCTTTAGATGAACTTTTAATTTTATCAAATTTTTTTATGGCAATTTTTCTGTAATTCATTTAAAATTAGTTTCTTTTGTTTAACTGAGCTAAAAGCCTTAAAACTTCGAAATATAACCAAATTACGGTAACAAGCAAAGATAAACCCGCATACCATTCAAAGTAATCAGGTAGTGTGTTTTCAGCTCGTTCTATAAAGTCGAAATCTAAAATAAAGTTTAAAGCGGCAATAACACAAATAACCGCACTTATGAATATACCGTATAAACCGCCGTTAAATACGGTCATGGGATGTCCTAAAAGAGAAGCAACAAAACCTACAAGATAAAATATTGCAATTGCTATTGTTGCAGTTACAACTACTTTTCTAAACACAGGTGTTGCTTGAATTACTCTTGTTTTATATAAAAATAACATTGTTAATAATGCTAAAAATGTTATTGCAAGCGCATTTGTAATAATCCCTTGATACATGGCATTGTATCCAAAACTTACGACACCAACTAAAATGCCTTCACAAATTGCATAAGCGGGAGCTGTAATGTGTGAAGATTTTGGATTAAGAAATGCGATAAATGCCAAAATCATACCGCCGATTACTGATATAATCATAAGTATATGAATCCTATCTATAAAACCTTTTGCGCAAATTTCCCAGCCTAAATATGCAAATAGCGCAGTAATACCAATTAATATCAGCGTTTTATTGATTGCGCCTTGAATTGTCAAAGGAGCGCTGTCCATAATTGCTTCTTGTATTTGAGGATTTCTCACCATTGGATTAGATGTCATAATAACCCCTTCTATAATTATATTTCAATTGAATTATACTATAATTTTAAGTTAAAATAAAGGTATGCAAAAATTAGGTTTAACAGGTAACATTTGCGCGGGTAAATCGCAAGTTGAAGCAATTTTAGAAAAAAAAGGCTATAAAGTAATTGACCTTGATAAAATTTCTCATAAATTTTTAGAAAATAATGAAGAAATAAAAAACCATTTTAAAACTTTAGACAGAAAAATTATTGCAGGAATTGTTTTTTCGGATTCCTCTGAGAAAAAATTTTTAGAAAGTATCATCCATCCGCTTTTATATAATTATATTTTGGAAGAATTTAAGAAAGATTATGAAAAGATAGTGATATCGGGTGCTTTGTTATATGAAGCAGGGTTTGATAAATTATTTGATAAAATATTTTTTGTTGACGCGCCTTATGATACAAGGCTTGAGCGTTTAATGAAAAGAAATAATTTAAGTCAAAAAGAGGCTGAAAAAAGGCTTCAGGCGCAAAATACGAATTATAAAAACCATGCCGATTATATTATCGAAAATAATTCCTCATTAGATGATTTAGAGAAAACTATAAACTCGATTTTATAAAATCCTGAACATATTTTGTTTTATTAAACGGCAGGTTTTCATATTTGTCAAATGAAACAGGTACTATTTTCTTTGTATTTTTATCAAAATGGTAAAATTTTATTTCATTGTTAATTATAATTTTTACAAAACCATAGTTCTTTGTAAGTATTGTCTTGACATTATTTTCACTAAGTACATTAATTGTGGAATAATCGGGATGACCAAATTTATTAATCCCTGTTGAAATAAGCGCATAATCAGGTTTTAAGTTTTGAAGCATTTCATGATTAACAGTATTTTTAGCGCCATGGTGGCCTACTTTTAAAATATTAATTTCAGGCAGATAATTTTTTATTTTTTCATAGCCTAAAAGTCCGGAATCTGCCATAAACAAAATATTCTTATCTTTATATGTTAAAAGAGTGATGATAGAATCTTCATTTTCATCTTCAAGCCCTGATTTAAAAGTTTTAATTTCTAAATCAGGCTCTTTATATATTGTTTCATTTTTTGCAATTTTATAATTTAATTTATTTTCTTTTAAATAATTGACTGTTAAAGAAGCGCTATAAGTATCAGTATCAAGTTTTTGAATAATAACATTATCAACTTTGTTGTTTTTTAATACATCAAGTGCACCGCCTATATGATCTAAGTCATAATGAGTTAAAATTAAAGTATGGAGATGAATTATTCTTTCATTTTTCAAATAGCGGTTAATTATGGCTTCGCCGTCTGAAAACCCTTTAAAGGTTTTCTTTCCTGTGTCAATCAGGATATATTTATGTTTTGGGGTTTTAATCAAAAAGCTGTCCGCGTTACCAACGTCAAACATTGCTATTTCAAGGTCTTTGGTGAAATATGAAGGTTTTATAAAGCTAATTATAAAAATTACAACAGCAACAGCAAGAATTATGTTCTTTTTCTTTTCTTGAAAATTATTCTTTAAATTTTCAAGAAAAATTAATATAATTATCCAAAATGTAAATATTTGAAATACATTTAAACTTATAATTGAAATTAAAGAGTATTTGAACCCTGAAAATATTGTGCTGATTTTGATTAATAACGTTAAAAGCGGGTTTGCAACCATATCAAATATGAATACCATAAAATTATTAATAAAAGGAATTAGCGCAATAATAGAACTTATAAAACCGATAAAACTCAATATCCCGATAAAAGGCACAACCGCAATATTTGCCAATATTGATAAAGGCGTAAAATTGTTAAAATAGTGCATTTGCAAAGGTACTACCCAAATTTGTGCAATCAAAGGTACGGCGATAATTGAAACAATTGAAATTGGTGAAAATAAGAATAAAATATATTTTTGAAAACGATTTAAGTTTTTATATTTTTCTTTAAATTTTTCATCCATTGTTTTGAATTTGGATATTATGACCTCGACCCCTGTTGTAAGTCCGAATGTTACCGCAAAAGAAAGCTGAAAACCAATATCAAAAATCATTTTGGGTTGGAATAATAAAATTAAAAATCCGACAAAGAATATTAACCCGACACTATCTGCGGTTCTATCTATCATTTTACCGATTAATACAAATAATATCATTAAACTTGCCCTTAAAATAGAAGGCGGAAAACCGGTCATGAAAGTGTAGAAAATAATAAAAATACAACCTATTATAATTGAAAAATTGTATGGTAGTTTTAATAAACTTGCGCACCAGCACCAAATTCCGTAAATGAGCGCAACATTCAATCCTGAAGCTGCCAATAAATGTAAAAGTCCTGATGATTTAAAACTTTCTTTTATATTTTCATCAGGGTTAATGGTTTCATTACCAAATACAATACCGCCAAGTATTTCAAGGCGCGGAGATTTTATATTTTTTGCATGGGTTTTGATAATTTTATTTCTGGTATCTTCAAATTGCCTTAAAATAAAATACCAGCTATCCTCGTAATTTTTTGCAAATTCCACTTGTGAAGTTTTGATTAATGTATTTTTATCGCCATATAAAATATAATTACAATCATTATTGTGAAGGTAATTACTATAATCAAATTGATACGGATTTGCAGATTTTCTTGGGGTTCTTAATTTCCCTTTTAATTTAACGTAGTTTCCGATTTTGATTTTGTTTAAAATTTCATCGTCTAAATCAAGACTTATTAATATTTTCTCGTTATTTAAAAAATTTGAATTTTCCCTTAAATAAAATTTAACTTTGTTATTTTTAAGGTTTATATCTGCTGATGTTATGATTTTACCCTGTAATAAAATATCATTGATATGATATTCTTTAACATTGTGTACGATTTCCGCCCTTGATATTCCAAGAAAAAATAATAAATACAAAATTATGGATTTTTTAAAACCCAAATTGGAATAAAATGTCAGAAATATTAAAATTAAAAGACAAATAAAACAATATAAAACCTGATGATTATAAAAAGAGCCCAATAAACCTAAGACATAAAATATAGTGATTAAAACAGTGAAAAGTTTTGTATGTGTAAAATCAATTTTCATAGTTTATTTATCTTAATCAAACAGAGCATTTATAAAATCATTTTTATTAAATTCGCAAATATCATTAATGCCTTCCCCTATCCCGATTAATTTTGTGGGAAGATTATATTTTTGTGCAATTGAAATTATTATTCCGCCTTTTGGTGTTCCGTCTAATTTAGTAATTGCAATAGATGTAACATCAACCGCTTCATTAAATACCTGTGCCTGACTTAAGCCGTTTTGCCCTTGCGTACCGTCTAATACAAGGATTGTTTCAAGGTTAGCTTCACCTTTATTTTTATCTATTACACCTTTTACTTTTTTTAATTCTTCAATTAGGTTGAATTTATTTTGTAATCTGCCTGCGCTGTCAATAATTACGACATTATAACTTTCTTCTTTGGCGCGCTTTAGGCCTTTATAAACAACGGCAGAACTCTGAGCTTTATCTTCTCTTAAAATATCAACATTAGCTCGCTTTGACCATATATCAAGCTGTTCTTCAGCGGCTGCTCTAAAGGTATCACCCGCAACAAGAAGAACTTTATTTCCTTCCTGCTTGAATTTATTGGCTAATTTGCCTATTAAAGTTGTTTTTCCGGCACCGTTTACCCCTGTAACAAAATATATATTTAATTTATCTTTGTCATATTTTAGGGCATTGGTTTCCGTTTTTTCTAAAATAGAACTAAATTCCTGTTTAAGAAAATTTTTTAATTCTGATGATTTTATTTTTTGCGTTTTTATTTTTTCAACAAGTTCAACTGCAAGTTCAATTCCTAAATCTGCCTTAATAAGGTTAGATTCAATATCTTCAAGCTCATATTCATCCGGCAGATTGTTATGCACCCCTTGAATAACACTATTTACAAGGGAATCTGCGGTTTTAGACAAGGCATTTTTTAAAAAATCAAATGCCCCTTGTTTTTTTTCTTCATCTTTTTTCTTGAAAAAATTAAACATAACGTTCAACTACTCTTGCTAAAATTCCATTTATAAATGAGGGTGAATCATCTGTTGAATATTTCTTAGCAAGCTCAAGTGCTTCATCTATAACTACTTTGTGAGGCGCATCTTTTATAAATACAAGTTCTGTTATTGAAATTCTAAGAATATCTTTATCTATTTTGAATAATCTTTCAATATCCCAGCCAAAGGCAAATTCGCTAATCATTTTATCAATTTCATCTTTGTGGGTTCTGTATTCTTTGCAAATTTGCGAAATATATTCTTTAACATCACTATTTGAAGATAATGTTGCTAATTCTGCTATATCTAGTGCCCCAAGAGTTTTTTCGGCACTTTGAAGCATTTTATCGACTTGCGCTTCAAAATCAGAGGTAAGTTTAATTTTAACGGGAATATTATCTATATCAATGGGCCTTTGCAGGTTGTCGGGGTGATTGTTTTCATATTCGATAATTTGATTTTTGATTTCATTTAATTCAGAAGCCACTAAAGATATTTCATCACTTGAAGATGAAATTAAAGTTCTTACCGATTTTAAAACAATAGAATCAAAATCTTCATCTTTATATTTATCAATGTTTTTATCTAATTGTGAAAATAAAATTAAAGCTAATTCTCTGCTTGCTCGTCTTGCTTGCATATTTTGTTTCCTTCTTGCTGTTTAAAATAATTATAATATAAAAATTTATTTTTCAAATGTACCCGCAACACAATTTTGCATAATTTCAAGATATTTTGAAATAATTTTTTCTTTTTCGTAATTTTTTATATTTTCGATAGTATTTTTCATTATTTCAGACATATTTTCATAATCTATATTTTCTAAAATATTTTTAATATCAAAAGAATTATTAACCAAAAAACCGTTAAAATTATTTGTAATTATATCATCCATACTTTCGGATTTTTTGGCTATTGTAATAAGCCCGCGTGCCATTGCTTCAATGTAGCATAGCCCAAAGGTTTCATCCTTTGAAGGAAGTATAAAAATATCCGATTTATCTAATTTGTGATTAATAACATGGTGATTAATGCGCCCTTTGAGTTTTATTTTGTCTTGAAGCTCATATTTATTAATCAATTTTTCTAAATATCTTTTTTCAGGCCCAATTCCGTATATTTCATATTCAAAATCACGCTTTAAATCCTTCAGGGCATTAATAACCATATCTATATTTTTTCTTTTGATTAGACGTGAAATAGTGATTAATTTTAATTTATAATTCGGCTCTTTGGTTTTTATAATATCTTCTTTATCTACAAATGAAGGCAGGGTAAAATCAAGATTTAGTTTGTTTTTCAGGTTTGAATTGCGCGCTCCGATTATATCCGAATTATTAAGCGCATTAATTAACCTGTTTTTAAAATAAAAAGAATATTTTCTGTCATACAAAACCCTGTAATCGCTTTGATGAACAACGGATATGCGCGGAAGGTTTAATTTTTTATTTAATAAATCGGCATATATATGCCCTGAGGGCATGTGAGAAATTATTAAATCATATTTGTCATCAGGGTAAAAATTATTAAAAATAAAAGGCAGAAAAAAGTTTCTGTTAAATATTTTAATGCCTTTTCTTTCGTATTCTCCCTGTTGATATATTTTATGTTTTCTGATTATTGTATTAATTAAAAAATTAGGGCGGATAACGGTAATTTTCAGCCCAAATTCCATTAAAGCAAGGGCAAAATTTTCTATTGCCAGAGGAATATCGGGTTCATCTTTAATCGGATAAAGGTCTGTTATTAATAATATCCTATTCGGGTAATTTAATTGAACCTCTGACATCTTTGTTAATTCCTACAGTTTCAAATAATGAATCGGATAAATCTTCCTCGGAATCAGCCGTTAAGAATTTTCCGCTGGTCATTAATGCGGTGCATCTTAATTGGTTATTTGCTTCAATATCTTGAACATCAAATGCAATTACATCTATTTTCACGTCATTTCTTGTTTTCATAAGGTTAATAACATAAGTACAAGGGCTTTCATCGCAATTTTCACCGCCGTCTGTTAAAAGAATTATATGTTTTTTGCCTGTAGTTCCGTTGAAATCGTTGTTTATGGCTTGTTTTAGAGAATATGTTATAGGTGTCCAGCCGGTTGCTTTTGTGGAATAAAGGCTGGATAAAATATTTTGTGCATTATTAACCCCTAAAGGTACGGTTAAATTAGAAGCACTGCAGCCTTGAACATAGGTAAAGCCTGCTTTGTGGCCATATACTCTCAAGCCTGTTTTTATGTTTTTGGGAATTTTTGGTAAAATTTCAGCTAAAGTTGTTCTTGCGATTTCAACTTTTGTTTTGCCGTTTATTGTATCATTCATGGAATTTGAAAAATCCACTATGAAAAGAATTTGGCTGTCAGGCTTTGCGCGCTCAACGCTTTTTGAAACTTCCGTTAAATTCTCGGGATTATAAATTTTGTAATCATAATTTGTTTCGCTTGTACCTTTAAGATTAAATAAAAGCGCAATTAAAAGAGTGAGTGAAGATATTGTTATTGTTTTTTTCATAATTTGCATTATATATTGTAATTCCTTTTTAAAATACCTTATTTCATGCTAACCAAAGCGTCGTTAGACAGTTCATTTTTTATATCCGAAGCACTTACTACCAAAAGAGATGAAAATTCATCTTTTTTCAGGTATATTTTTTCAATTCCGGATTGCACAATAAATCTTTTACATAAAATACAGATAAAATCATGACCCCAAATATACATTGATGAACCCATACATCTATCTTGCCCTGCTTGAATAATGGCATTTTGTTCGGCGTGAATTGAACGACAGGTTTCATATCTTGTTCCTGATTGAATGTTGTTTTTAATTCTGTAGCATTCCCCTAATTCCATGCAGGAAACTACCTTAGAAGGTACACCATTGTAGCCTGTGGCTTTTATTTTTTTGTCTGTGCCGACAATTACGGCCCCGACTTGCGCTCTTAGACAATTGGAACGCTTTGCAACAGTGCGGGCAATTTCTATAAAATAATCATTCCAATCAATAGGTTTAATATTTTCCATTTCTTCTCCCTTTTATAATAATTTAACATAACTTTAGCTAAAAAGCATGCCCTTAAATTAAAAAATATTCACAATAGCAGGTAATATTAAGAAATATTACATTTATACAATCATGCTAAAACATGGTCTAATTCATGATTTCAGCATGATTTTAAAAAACTAAAAAATACGGCTTAATTAATTTTTTGCACCCTTAAAATAATAACTTATAATTGAAATATGAGCAAAAAGGAGTAATTAGAACTTTTAAAATGTCAGTTAGGGAAAACTTAAATAGAATTTTAAAAGATATAGAAAATTACGATACAACGCTCATCGCAGTAACCAAATACTACGATATAGAAAAAATGATAGAAGCATTTAATGCTGGGTTGAGGAATTTTGCTGAGAGCAAGGCAATTGAGAGTATTGAAAAAATCAGCAAAATAGATGATACAACAAGAAATCAATCGGTATATCATTTTATTGGACATCTACAAACGAATAAAGTCAAATATGTTGTGGGGAATTTTGATTATATACATTCCGTAGATAGCCTAAAACTCGCACAATGTATAGATTTAGAAGCTCAGAAAAAAGGTATTATTCAAAAAATCCTTATACAGGTGAACAATGCAAATGAGGAGCAAAAGTTTGGAATAGAGCCAAAAGAACTTGACAATTTAATAAACGAAATGGCAAAGCTGAAATCCATTGAGCTAAAAGGACTTATGAACATAGCGCCATATTGTGTGCAGGAAAATGAATTGAGAAAACTATTTAGCGAAATGCGAGAACTCAAAGAAAGATACGGACTTCAAGAACTTTCAATGGGCATGAGCAATGATTACAAAATTGCACTTGAATGCGGAGCTACAATGATACGTTTAGGCAGAATTTTATTTGAAAATTAAAGGAGATAAGATGGCACTTTCAGAAAAAATCAAGGAAATTATTGGGGCATTGACCGAAACCCTAAATCCAAGCGACGATTACATTGATGAATCAGATGTACAGGATGAGTTTTCACCTGAATATCCTACAGACAGCAATGCTGCATTGAAACCTGTGTTTACGGAAACAAACCCGATTAGAAAAAGAGCAAACCTGAGAGTATTACCACAGCCTAAATCAGGAGCTTATGAAGTTGTAGTTATTGAGCCAAAAGCATATAACGAATCAATTTCAATTGTTGAAGCTCTAAAAGAAAGAAAAACAGTTATTTTAAACCTTCAATTATTAGACAGAGAACAATCTCAAAGAATAGTTGATTTCTTATGCGGTTGCACACATGCTCTTGACGGTTCGCAAAGAAAAATCGGCGAAAATGTATTCATCTTTACTCCATCAAATATAAACATTTCGCAAGAAATAATGAACTCTAAATTATCATCCGACGCCATGTGGACAAAAGCGTAAGCCAGAGTGAAGTAAATTAAAACGTCGAGTTTTAATTTACGAAACAATTGATAGGCGACGTTTCAATGCCGTAAGCGAAGAATGAGCTGTGCGAATATGTGACGCAGAGTGCGGGTAATCGAGGCTGTGAGGAAGCAGTCGAACCCGGGTGAAATATGAAGATGAAAAAATTTTAAAAGAACAAACAAGCCAAAGTGTTGGTTTGAATTATTTACGGAAAAATAGAGAGTTAAATTTTAACAAGGGATACAAAATTGTATCCCTTTTATTTTATAAACTTTTTATAATTCCATGGGCACTCGACATTAATAATTCATAATTTATAATATAATTAAATAAAGGAGAATTATAATGAATGACACAAAAAACCCTTTTAAAGAACAACTAAAAGAAGATATCGTGCAGGAAGAACAAAATCCTGCAGAAACAGATAACCTTGAAGAAATCGAAGAAGAAACCAATGAAGAAATTGTTGATGAAACAAATGAGCCTTCTCGGGATGAAAAATATGAAGAATTAAACAATAAATACATTCGTCTTGCCGCTGATTTCGATAATTTCAGAAAAAGAACTGCAACGGAAAAAGAAGAACTTTCAAAATATACTACAGCGGAAGTTTTGAAAAAATTAACCGCTTCGCTTGATACTTTTGACAGGGCAAAAGAAAGCCTTAAAGATATTGATAATCCTTCTACAATTAAAGAAGGCTACGAAGTTGCATATAAACAATTAACAGACGCATTAACAAAAATCGGTCTGGTTGAAATTGAAGCCTTAGGCAAGCCCTTTAATCCAAATGAGCATGAAGCAATTACGCAGGTTCAAACGGATGAATTTGAGCCTGATACAGTCGCTGTAGTTGCCCAAAAAGGATATAAATATCAAGATAAAATAGTTAGACCCGCACTGGTTGGAGTTGCAAGAAGCAAGGAAAATGAATAAAACAATGGATTATTATGAAATACTGGGAGTAGATAAAAATGCCACAAAAGATGAAATAAAACACGCATTTCGTCAAATGGCAAGAAAATATCACCCCGATGTAAACAAAGAAGAAGGCGCTGCCGATAAATTTAAAGCAATAGGCAAAGCCTATGAAACTTTATCTGACGAAAAAAAACGTGAAATCTACGATAGATATGGCGAAGAAGGCTTATCGAACGCAGGGTTTAACACCGGTGGTTTCAATATGGAAGATATTGACCTTTCTGATATATTTTCCTCGTTTTTTGGCGGCGGTTTTTCAGGTTTTTCGTCCGGTTTTCAGGAAACTTCCCAAAGACCCCATAGGGGAGATGATTTAAGGCTGGATATTGAAATAGATTTTCTTGAAGCATGTTTTGGTGTTGAAAAAGAAGTGCAGATTAGACACCTTGAACCCTGTGAAAGCTGTAATGCTACGGGTATGGATAAAAATGCAAAAGACACCGTCTGCCCGACTTGCCATGGGCAGGGCAGAGTACAGCAAAGCACAAGAACAATTCTCGGTTCTTTCACATCTGTTACAACATGTCCTAATTGTCGCGGTACAGGAAAAAATCCCAAGGCATACTGCAAAACTTGCCATGGGATAGGCGCTGTTGAAAAAAATAAAACTCTTACCGTAAAAATTCCCCATGGAATTGAACATGGTTCTAAAATGCGTGTGGCACATGAAGGGAATGCCGGTCATAACGGCGGTATGAGCGGAGATTTGTATATTGTTGTACATGTAAAACAGTCAAAAGAATTTGTACGCCAAGGTTTTGATATTTATTCCAAAATTTCAATTACAACCCCTCAAGCTGTATTAGGGGATGAAATGGAAATTAAAACAATTCATGGTACAAAAGTTATCATTATTCCTTCAGGCACTCAAAACGGCGATAAAATTACCCTGAAAGGCGAAGGTGTGCCTTATCTCGGCTCAAATACTCAAAGAGGCAATCATTATGTGGAAGTACATGTTGTAGTTCCTAAAAAATTATCTCAAGAAGAAGAAAAACTATATAAAGAATTATATATGATTTCAAAAACTCAGCAATCAAACAATATACTTGATAAAATGAAGCAGGCGCTTAAAAAATAAAGGAGAATAAATTGAATATCAAAAAAAGTATTATAGGGTTTTTATTGCTTACTTTCTGTTTGATTTCAGGGGCAGACGCTTCTAAACTGCCTGATGATGTCTGGAAATATATTAAATCAAATCTTCCTGACGCAAAACAAAGATTTGACAGCGTTGTAACCCTTAAAAATGATATTATGTATATTCCTTTATATCCGCCCGCTTTAAAGGAAGTTGAAAAAATAGAAACAGAATACACTTATCCGCTTGCAACACCTTTGAAACAAATGCCTGAGGTTGTGCTTTTTAACAATGGATACGCTCTTTTAAAGGTGTTTAAAGATGAAAACGGCAATTATACTTTAACAAAAAAAGATGACCTTCCGATTAAAGTAAGACTTGGTTTAATGCCTCAGGATATGCGTACTCCCGTCGGTTTAAAAATGCCTGAAAGCCTTAAATTAACCTTAGGCGACCTTTTAATCCCTTCAAAAGATGAAACATCCCTAACAAAACTTGACGATAATCAAAAAAGCCCTTATTCGCCTGCAATCAAAAGAAATGAATTTATTTCGGGTGCGGAATTTAAAGATAAAAAAATATTCATCAATCCCAAAAATTCAAAATTTTTAGAAGTGTATGATAATTCATCCGTTAATCCTTTGTATGAATTGAAATTATCCGCAATGCCTCAAAAAATTATCACAAATTCATCAAATGAAGTTGCTCTTATAATATATTGGAATTCTAAAGATATTGATATTATTAACCTTAAAGATGAAAATGTTATTGCAAAAATAAACGTGGATAATATCCCGAATGACGCAGTTTTAAACAAAAAAGAAAATATTGTTTATGTAGCTTCTTCTTTGGGACAGGCTGTTTATGTAATTGATTTAAACTCTGCAAAACTGTCAAAAGTAATTAAACTTGACCAAAAACCTTTTAAAATAGCGTATTGCGAGCTTGATAACAGTATTTCGTTTTATGATGAATATTTATCGCGTGTTTTTAATTTGACAAAAGGTGTCAGCGACTATGTGGTTCAACCTATAGGCGAAGTTAAAAACTTATCGGTAATTTTATCGGATGTTGCAAATATTTACGGAATTTCAAGAACAGACAGTGAAATACATGTTTTTGATAAAACTCAGGCAAAATTTATACAATCATATTCAATTGATAAAAAACCGACTGACGCTATTTTTTATGATAATAAAATTTATGCCTTATGCTCAAAAGAAGGTTATATAGATGTTTTTGATACATTAAAAAATAAAGTTATAACGCGCGAAAAACTGCCTGAAGGTGAATTTTATTCTAAACTAACCATAATTCCGGATGAGAAAAATATTTTAATTACGGGTTTAAGTGCAAAAAATTACTTGATTTACGATATAGAAAATATAAAATTATCTAAAAAACAAGATTCTTATGTTAATGTTTCAAATATCATCATAACAAATAAAAACCAAGGACTATAGTTATGCTGAAATTTGATTTCGATACGGAAAATATTTTGGCTGAACTTGAAAAAACGCAAAAAGATTTTTGGAACTTAGATAGGCCTTGTGCTAATTTTTTATATTTATTAATTTTATTAAAAAATGCCAAAAATGTGTTAGAAATTGGCACATCAAACGGTTATAGCGGAATTTGGATTTTAAAAGCACTTGAAAATACAAAAGGAAAATTAACCACAATTGAATTTTGGGAAAAAAGGCAAAGTGTTGCAAGGAAAAACTTTGCTTCTTGTATTAAAAATGCAAAGGTAGAGCCTAAAATCGGCTCAGCAGTTGTTGTTTTGGAAGATTTAGTGCAAGAAGTTGAAACAAATAAACGTGAAAAATATGATTTTGTTTTTATTGACGCAAATAAAACGGAATATTTAAGTTATTTTAAACTTGTTGATAAGATAATTTCAGATAATGGTGTTATTTTGGCGGATAATATTTTATCTCACAAGGAAAAAACAGCCCCTTATGCAGAAGAATTATTTAATAACGAAACATACGCTTCGCAAATCCTTGAAATGGGTGCAGGGATGATGTTGTCTTGTAAAATCAAATAAAAAGGCTCTTTTCAAAAGAGCCTTTTATATAGTCTAGTAGCTTACGCCCTGTATAATGTATCTTTGGGTTAAATCTTATAAGTGAAATCTTTTTTATGCGCTAAATGCGGAAATCGCTGTTGGAATCTGCATTTGGTTTGTGCTGGCTAATGTGTTTATTGTCCAAAAAAACATTGTTGCTGTTAGAATTATTATTGTTATGAGCAAGCAGTTTGATATTTTTGCTTCCGTCATTTTCTCTTTTCCTCGTCTGATTGTTTAATTTTAAGAAGCCGTTCGTTTGTTTATTAAGCGATTGCTACAGTTGAACCGCAAGAAGAACCGGTTGAAGAAGAAGAACCTGTTGAAGCAACTGAGCCTGCTGTTTCAGGAACTGCTTTGAATAATTGAGGTTTTGCGTTGTATGCGATTGAACCAGCTGTTTCAGGTCTTTTGAAGTTTTGTTTTTGAGAAGTTAAACCTAAGAAATTAACGTTATACATTTTGTAGCTCCTTTTTGATTTCGTCTTACACTTATATAAAAACGATATAAAGTTTACGATTTCAGTATATACTTTTTTTGTTACATAACTTTACATAATTTGTAAAAATAGGCAATTTTATTGGATTTTGTGTTTTACATTGCAAAATAAAATTTTATATATAATATTATATAGTATATACTTTGTATATATTATTAACAAATATTACAAAAAAATTGTCGGATGTTAATTTTTTGCGAAAAAAATACTTTTAATATATAAGAATTATATAAACATGGAGTAAAAATTGATACAGTTACAGGTAGATTTTACTTTATTAAATAAATTCTTTGGTATTTCCCTGAATAAAATTCCTCAATATGCGAATAAAGATCTTGAGGAAATAATGGAAATAGAAGCAGCCCAGGGTAATACCAAGGCTGAAAACTATAAAAAAATCTTATCAGACCCTGATAAGCTGTATGAGATTTTCCAATTATCCAATGTTGAAAATAAATTCATTATATTGCAAAATATGTCCGAAGGCGATATAGATGACCTTTTGCCGTTATTAGAACAAGATGATTTGATGAACGGTTTAAATTTCTTTACGGATGAAAAACTTGTTACAATGTGTCAGCACCTTCCGATTGAAGCTCTTGCGGATATGATGCTTCAAAAGTTTAACTTAACGGATGTCTTATCCTTAATGGGTGATGATGCAATGGATAAGTTTATACAACAGCCTGATGTAGATAGAAAGTATGCTCAGGAATATTTTGCCGGCTTGCAGGGCGAAGAATTAAAGAAAATTTTAACAAAATATTTAGGCCCTGAATTTGAACACAAAAGCCAAAAAGACGGGCTTCAACATCTTGAAGATATGAATGATTCAAAATATCAGCAATTTATTTTGTCGTTAGATAGACAAGACAAAATGAATATGATAGATGGAATTGCCGCCCAAAACGAAGATTTGGTATATTTATTTGAAAATAGCGATATGGTTGCGCCGATGAACCTATTGCTAAAAGAAGATAAGGTCAAATTAATGGGTAATCTTGATAAGGAATTTATGATTCCTATGATTGAAGAATTACCTATGGATTTAACCCAAATAGTATTAACACAAATTGATTCTCGAGAATTCTCGGAAATTTTGGCAAGAGATTTTCAGGATATTTTATCTTCCGTTGTATTGTTTTCAACCCAAATGGGCTAGATTTTATAGGCTTTTTTATAAAATAACCATAAGCCTGTGGCGCTTATTATAATAACAGGAAGCCATGCGGCTAAAAATGGTGCAATTTTGCCTGATTCTCCAAGATTTAGCGATAATGCTCTTATAACATAATAAATAAAAATAATTACTATACTGAATAAAAAACCTCTGTTATATCTGACTCTTGGCGGAGTAATTCCCAAGGGCAGTCCTATCAAGGCAAGTGCCAAGGTTGTAATCGGAAGTGCTAATTTATCATATAAATTAATTTGATATTCAAGGTAAACCTTTTTTTCAAGGTTTTGCTTCTGATTTTTAATATGTTTTAAAAGTTTAAAGAAATTAAATTCGCTTGTGCTTTCTTTAACCATTTCATTAACATCGCCAATTCCGAATGTAACGTCAGATTCTTCAAAAAGACTTGTATTAAAGAGTTTATCACCCTTTTGGGTATCTTTTGAAATTGTATATACAACGCCTTCTTTGAATTTCCACCCGTAATCAGAAGTTGTACCTTTTTTTGCTTGAATAATTTGAATATTGTTTGGTTTTGAAATATCAATAACCGTAACATTGTTAAGAGTTTTATCTTTGCACCATTGCGCATAGAATAATCTTTTTAAAACCCCGTTTTTACTGATATCTTTAACCGTAAAATTCATTTTATTTTCAGGGATATGCTTCTGCTCAAGCGAATAAATAGCCAAAGACTTTGACTGTATTGAAGTTGCGGGAACAATAAATTCATTAATAAAGAAACTTACAAACATCATAACAACGGCAAAGCAAAATATGGGGCGGGCAATGCGTTCTATGCTTATTCCGCAGGCTTTAAAAATTGTGATTTCCGATTTTAAACTTAAATCGTTAATTGTCATAACCGTTGCAAATAACATTGAAATAGGTATAGTTAAAACAATTACTTGAGGCAGGTTTAAAATTATCATCATTATTGCAATATGAAAAGGAATTCCGTATAGGGAAATTTGTTTAATTAATTGGGTAAATGTTTCAGAGGCAAAAATAATAGATGTGAAAATAATAATGCCAAGCGTAAATACGCTTAGAAGCTGGTTTAGAATGTATCTATCTAAAATGCTTAATTTATTAAATTCTTTTTTTATTCTTTGTTTTACGGAATAATATCTTTTTCTAAGGTTTAAAAACATTTTGTCCTTGCTCATTATACATTTTTGAACGTTCTTTGGAAAGTTCCTTAAATATCTTGATTTTCTCATTATAAGATAAATTTTTCAAGTAATTTAATTTTTCAATCATATTATTAAGGGCATTATCTATATTGTCCTTATTTAATTCCAGCATATCAGCACTCATTAAAGGGTTTGAAACTAATCTTGTCATATCGCGAAAGCCTGATGAAGCTATATATTTTGAATTATCGTCAGCGCAGGAAAACAGGCCGTAAGCTAAAAACATTGGCAGGTGAGATATCATAGCACACATATAATCATGCTTATTCATATCGGTTATAACCATATTAGCACCCGTATCTTCAATTATTTTTTTAGCAAGAGGATTGTCCTTTTCAACAAGCCATTTTGCCCCTTTAAATAAAAATTCTTCCGACGCCTCAAAACCCGTTTTTTCGCGCCCTGCCATAGGATGCGACATTATAAAATTATAATTAAATTTTTTATTTAAGAAATCTTTTTTAACGGAAGCGCAATCAAGCACTATGCAATCTTTTCTAACAATATTTTCTAATTTTTCCAGCATTTCAAGAGTTTTTGAAATAGGAGAACATACAAAAACAATATCGCAATCTTTAATTATTTCAAGATTATCGGAAATATTTTCAGAATAATTAAATGCCTCTTTGGCTAAAGATGTTGAATAGCAATATAAGTCGTATTTTTTACATAAGGCTTTTAAGATAGAACCGCCTATTAAACCGAGCGAAATAACTCCAACTTTTTGCACATTTTTTTCCATAAAAAAATTATAACACAATTATATGATTAACTATGTTTAATCTTCATCAAAAAATGATTTTACAATTTCAATTCTTGTGCCGTCAGGAAGGTATTCATAGTGCACATCATCCAGCCTGAATCTTTTAATCGGAGTGCCGTCAGGAAGGTATTCATCCGCTTCTTCATCTTCGTAAAAAGATTTAACAAATTCAATTTTTGCACCATTTGGCAGATAGCATACATCTTCTTTATCTGTCTGCATATCTATATAACAAGGCAAAATTGCCACATGGCTTCTTTTAATATTTTTTGGGTTTCGTTTTTCTTTATATTTTTGAACCATTTCGCAAGCGTCATCATCATTATTTAAGTCTGCAATTTTAGAATTTTGTTTTGCCTGCAATCTTTTAAGCATGCTGTTCGCACGCTTTTTACAATTGTTATCGTCAGATGATTTATTTACAAAATAAAACGCTTTAATGGGCATAGGGAAACTTTCTTTTCTTTGTTTTAATATAAAACCTATGAATTATATTTTTTGCGCGGTAATTTTATTTATTTGTAATTTTGAAAAGGCATAAATCCGTTTTCTTATCGTAATAACAGGTATATTTTGCGTCAGGATTTGATTTATCGGGTTTTAATAAGGTTGTGTAAATTATTGCCTGTTTATCATTTAATAAAATTTCCGAAATTTTATTTTGAACATTTTTTTGAAGTTCGTTTTTATTGACGGGAAAAGTTGTAACATTAATATTTTCATAGCCTTTTGATATATCAAGATAACTTTTTGTAATAATTCTTATGATTACATAATTATGTTCATTATTTTCAACCATATCAAATATTTTATTTTCCAATTTATACATAGGACGCATATCGGTAATTTTTGTACCATATTGAATTGAAACCAGCCAAATTAAAAATAAGCCTATATAAAATTTATTTTTATAACTTGCAAAAATTATTGATAAATACGCAATAAATATAGGTATTAAAAAACAAAAATAACGCTCTGTTATCATAGGCCTTATGATATACGATAAAATTATGCTTAAAAATAATGTGAAAATAATCACATAGAAAAAATATAAACAAAATAGTTTTGTTTTGGATAATTTTGTTTTTTTAAATAAAGTTATAAAGAAAAATACTACTGAAAATATAAATGATATTATTCCGCCGAAAATAAATTCAACCTGTCTTTTAATCAAAGGAAAAGAGATATCTTCAAGCCATGAATTAAAGCCCTTATCAAGAATTGCGCCTTTATATGATACCAGAATAAAAAACGGCATAAAGGATAATAAAATTAAAGAATTTGTTAAAATAAATTTTAAAATATCCTTTTTTCTCTTTTTAAGATAAAAAATTCCAAAAATAAAATTTAAAAATAAAAAAATAGCTTCATAATAATGTGTATTTATGGCAATTATACCTAAAAGTGCGTAGATAAAGTAATATACATTTTTTCTTTTTTGTATGGTTTGAAAGAAAAAATAAAATAATAGAGGGCTTAAAAACATGCAAAAGCTGTAACAGCGTATTTCATGCGAAAAATATATCATTATTAAATTAATTGATGATAAAAAAAGAGCAATATTTGCAATATTTATATTAAATTTTTTCTTTAAAAAATACCATAAGCCAATCATAGCGCCTATATTGAAAATTAAAGAAGTTAATTTAAAGCCTAAAGTATTAAAATGAAAAATTAAATATTCAAGTTTTATGATTAAAAAATAGAAAAAAGGATTTCCGAAATCATAAAATATACTTGAAAATAGTGGGTTTTTTGCAATATAGAGCGAATATACCTCATCTCCAAGCGCAATATTTTCAATTCCTTGAAGCCTTAACAGACAAGAAAAAATAATTATTATATAAAATAAAGCCATTTCAATATTTATCATAACATGTCAATTAAATCTTTAGGTTTATTTTTCTTTGAAAAATACATCTTTTGGTTGATGGGATTTATATAAGAAATAGTCTATATTATTGATGTAAGGATGTAATTTCTTAAACTGGACAATGGTAAGAGGTAGATAGAATTAGAAATGGCACTGGGAAGTATTTCTTCTAGCCTTAATATGACGCTTTCGCGTCTTAGCTCGATTGAAAGTAATTTTCAAGCGTTAAATAATATTGCCTTTGAAATTGATTTAAAACAAAATCAAAATGTTCAAAATACGCAAAAATCCGACTTTAAAACTATTTTAGACGGAAAAATTAATAAAAATGAACCGAAAGAAGAACTACAGCCTGTAGCACAGCAAGCTCAGCAGGAAGAAGAACTGCCCGTTAAAATGGACGAAGAAGAACTGCCCTTAATTGAAGAAATTAAAAAAGAAGCGGTTCATTTGAAATCCAAAATAAATTTAAAAGCTAAAAAAACAGATATAAATGACATAATTGAAACTTTTTCAAATAAGTATAATGTGGATTCTGATTTTAATAAGGCAATTATTAAGCAAGAATCAGGTTTTAACCCAAAAGCCACAAGCAAAAAAGGTGCTATGGGTTTAATGCAGTTAATGCCTGCAACAGCAAAAAGCCTTGGGGTGAATGACGCTTATAATCCAACGGAAAATATAGAAGGCGGGGTTAAATATTTAAAAGGCTTGTTGGACAGATACAACAATAATCACGAATTGGCGCTTGCAGCCTATAACGCAGGTTCGGGTGCAGTGAAAAAGTATGGCGGAATACCGCCTTATAAAGAAACTCAAAATTATGTAAATGCGATTATGTCTGCATATAACAGAGCGAAAGAGGCAAAAATATGATAACAAGAGGAATTACAACACTTTCAAAAGGTATGCAGGCAATGATTGATTTTCAAGATGTAACTGCCCACAACCTTGCAAACGTAACTACAGACGGATTTAAGAAAACAAAAGTTACTTTTCAGGATATTCTTCAATCCGGTGTAAATACAAAAAATGCAGAAAATAAAACCAAAGAAGTCGGTTCTTTGAGCATAGGTTCAAGAATAGACAGAACCTATATAGATTTTTCCCAAGGTGCACTTGTACCTTCCGACAGAAATATGGATGTAGCTTTTCAAGGTGACGGATTTTTCAAAGTTCGCTACAATGATATACCTGATAACGCGCCATATAACGAAAAAAATTACTATTATGAAAGAACGGGACATTTTAAATTAGATGATCAAAATTATCTGATAAATCGTGAAGGCGATTATATTATGGATACACAAAACCGCAGAATTAGAATTACGCGTGACCCTGACGCTAAAGAGCTTGATGAAATCAACAGATTTGACCTGACTAAAGATATGCTGATAGGCGAAAACGGGCAAATTGAATTGAACGCGGCAGACTACAGGGTTACATTGCAAAAAATTCAAGTTTGCGATTTTGAAGATAAAACAAAAATTTCAGGTATAGGACAGGGTAAATATTTGCCTATATATGGGCAAGATGCCGGACTATACGTTAAAAAAGACGGTACATTTAATATCCAGCAAGGATTTAATGAAGCGTCAAATGCTAATACAATCAATGAAATGCTTAATACCATTAACGTTTCTCGCGGTTATGAAGCCATGAGCAACATGTTAAGAACGCAGAGCGAATCATTGCAAGGTGTAATAAGCCTTGGAAATCTTTCGGCCTAATAAGGAGTAAATAATGTTAAGAGCACTTACAACAGCTGCAACAGGGATGATTGCACAGCAAAATAATTTAGATGTTATATCTCACAATATAGCCAACCTTTCAACCTACGGATACAAAAAGGTAAGGGCTGAATTTCAGGATTTGTTAAGCCAAATCCACAGAACTCCGGGTGCTCAAATGGGGCAGGGAACTTATCAGCCCGTAGGTATAGAAGTAGGTCTTGGTGTAAAAACTTGTGCTACGACAAGAATATTTTCTGTAGGAACTCTGCAATCTACGGATAGACAGCTTGATATGGCAATCGCAGGGGATGGATTTTTCCAAATAACACTTGATGACGGTTCTACCGCATATACTCGTGACGGCTCTTGGCAAATGGACGCTAACGGGCAAATTGTAACATCAGACGGTTATCAACTCCAACCGCCCATTACAATTCCGGTTAATGCTAAAGAAATTTCTGTTTCTCAAGCAGGGATTGTATCTTGTACAACAGGAACAAATTCGGAGCAAACTCAATTAGGGCAAATTCAACTTGTACGTTTTCAAAATCCTTCCGGTTTAATGGCAATAGGGCATAACCTTTACCGCGAAACTCAAGCGTCAGGTACACCTCTGCAAGGTACAGCAGGCGAAGAAGGCTACGGAACAATTGAACAATGCTTTATAGAAGGTTCAAATGTACAAACAGTTGAAGAATTAATCGGCTTAATTAAAACAGAACGTGCTTATGAATCAAATTCAAAAGTAATTACGGCAGGCTCTGATATATTAAGGCAAACAAACCAGATAATATAATAAATAGTGCCGCAGGGGCAACTTGATGGAAGTTGACCCGAGGTACACCTAACTAACATAGTGCCGCAGGGGCAACTTGATGGAAGTTGACCCGAGGTACACCTAACTAACATAGTGCCGCAGGGGCAATAGAGGTATAGATGTATAGAAGTATGAAGACAATAAATAAATTTATAAGGCAAAGCCTTTTTGCCTTATTGCCATATTGTTTCATTGCTTTATTAACCCAAAGTGCATTTTGCTATACATTATCAAGCGATGAATTAAATAAAATAATATCAAATAAAATAAATTCTGAAACAAAATCGGTGCTTAAAGATATTGAATATAAAATTAATATTCAAGGAATAATTCCTGAAATAACCACAAACGAAACAATTGCTTTAAAAGTAGAATTATCGGCAGTTGATAGCTTTAACCCTATTTCATACAGAAGGGTAACACTTAAAGATTCTTCAGGGAATGTTGTTAAAATTTTCCCTATAAATGTTCATACATCAATTTATCAAAATGTTTTAGTTGCGACTGATACAATTCCTTTTAATAAAGAAATTAATTCCATGAACACAAAACTTGAAAAAAGGGAAATTTCAAAATTTTATGATAAAGTTTTAACCGCGCTTCCTGAAAATTCTATTTCAAACAGAAATATTGTGAAAGGTGCCGTTATTCAAAAAAGCTCAATTAAACAAAAGGCGCTGATTGAAAAAAATCAAAATGTAGATATTGTATTTAAGGGAAAAGGTATTCAAGTGACTCTCAGGGGAAAAGCCTTAAAAGAAGGTGCAATTGGTGAAAGTATTCCGGTGCGCTCCGATAAATATAATAAAATTTATTCAGGTTTAATAGATTCAAATTCAAAGGTGACAGTAAGGATATAATATGAAAAAAGTCTTATTTTTATTAATAATATCTGGTTTTATAACTCAAGTTAATGCTGAAAGTTTATTTTCCTTGAATGCCTCACAAAGCGCATTAATTGAGCCCAGAGCATTATATTCTTCCGTCAGAGCAAGGGGTGTCGGGGATTTGGTATCTATAGTTATTGATGAAGCACCTGCAATGACTGATAACGGTACATATTCAACCGAAAAAACAAGTTCACTGGCAGAAAATTTTACCAACGCATTTAATCAGATTTTTAAAACAAAATTAAAAGGTGCGCTGAACGGAACAAACGGCAATTTAAGCGTTGACGGCTCAACTCAGGTTTCAAGGAATTTAACCTTATCTGATACAGTTGTAGCACAGGTTGTACAGGTTTTACCAAACGGAAATTTGCTTGTACAAGGTAAAAAAAGCCTTGTTAATCAAAATGAACGTGTAGATTTAATTATTTCAGGGATAGTTGACCCTAAGTGGATTAATCAATCAGGAGAAATAAATTCATCTCACGTTGCTAACTTGCAATTTGCAATGAACGGTGCAGGTACTGTTTCAAGAGGTCAAAATGAAGGTGTTCTTGATAGGGCAATCAGAACGCTATTTTAGGTAAGATACTGAAAATTTTAAATTATAGAAAAAGGTGACAATGAAGAAAAAAATTAGTTTAATACTTGCAATAATTATGGCTATATTTAATTTATTACCGGTTTTGGCAATATCAGAGCAAACAGTAAGAATTAAAGATATAACCCATATTAAAGGTGTCAGAGAAAACCAAGTTGTCGGCTACGGACTTGTTGTAGGCTTGCAAAATACCGGCGATAATTCTCGTCATACCCAAATGACTTCTCAACAAATGCTGCAAGCATTAGGTACGGTTGTTGACCAATCCAATTACATTCAAAAAGGTACATCAGCAGCGGTTATTGTAACGGCTAATATTCCGCCTTTTGCAAAAGAAGGTGATAAAATAGATGTCACTGTTTCTGCTATGGCAGATGCTAAAAGCCTTACAGGCGGAGTTTTGGTACAAACCCAATTAAGAGCGCCAAACGGAGAAATTGTGGCAGTTGCCCAAGGTCCTGTTTCAACAGGCGGTATAAGAGCGTCAGGCGGGGGCGCAAGTGCTTCTAAAGGTGTAACTACAACCGGCAGAGTGCCAAACGGCGCAATAATTGAAAGAGATATTTTATCAAACATAGGGGATGAAACATCTTTAACATTATTACTTGATAAGGCGGATTACACCATGGCTTCTCGTGTTGCAAAAACGGTTTCCGTTCGCGTTGCACCGGCTAAGGCAGTTGACGGCAGTGCAGTTGTTGTAACAATACCGCAAAAATACAGAAATGACAGAGTTACTTTTTTATCTATAATTGAAAACCAAATTGTAGGTGCGGTTTCAGAGAAAGCAAAAGTTGTTGTAAATGAAAGAACAGGAACAATTGTAATAGGGGGAAATACAAAACTGCTGCCCGCAGCTGTTGCCCATGGGGGTATAACGGTTACAATTCAGGTTGAAACAGAAGTTGCTCAGCCTGAACCTTTTACACAGGGAAATACAGAGGTAATTCAAAACGGAGCAGTACAGATAACAGAACATGAAGGCTCGTTGATACAAATGGAAGCAAATTCAAATTTATCTGATTTAGTTAATGCCTTAAATAATATCGGCGTAACTCCGACAGATTTAATTGCAATATTGCAGGCATTGGCAACAGCAGGAAGTTTGCAGGCGGAGTTGGAAATAATCTAATGAACAATTATATCGGTAATATAGGACAAAGTTATTATTCTACAAGTTCAGATTTTGCGGCAATTGAAAACATTAAAAAAGGTACAAAATCGGAAAAAGAACAGTTGAAAAGAGTATCAACCGAATTTGAATCAATTTTTGTGGCTAAAATGCTTAATGAATTAGATAAAACGGTTGACAAGGAAGGTTCAATGTTTCAAGAATCTAAATATTTAGATAATTTGAAATCATTTATGTATAATGATATTGCAAGAGAAATTGCTTCAAATCCGCAAAGTTCTCTCGGCATTGCAAAACAAATGTATCAACAACTTGAAAAAACCGTAAAAGGATAATAAATGGAAATTAATGCTAATGTATCAAATACCGTTGCAGCTTCAATTTCAAAATTGAACTTAAATACGGCCAGACGTGCCTTTGAAGCACAAAAACCCGAGCAGGAAGAAAATATACCGGAAGAAAAAGAAATTCAACCCATTGATGAACCTGTTAAAAATTTGGGTGTTGACGTTGAAGATATTCAAAAATACGCTAAATATATGGGTGAAAATTTATCAATAGATGATATAAATTATGGATTAATGTATGGAAGAAGTGTAATAGCCGATTATTCCATATAGATAGGGGAAGTTTATGTATCAAGAGGTTTTAGAGGCCTTTAGCGAGTTGAAATCGTTATTAGAAAGAAAAAAAGAAGCAATCATTCACAAAAATTTAGATGAATTAGCTCGCTGTGATGAAGATATCGTTATTTTAAGCGAAAAAATCAATAAATTTGATATTAATGCCCTAAAAGACACCTTCGGCGAAGAACAAAAACAAGAACTGAAAAAATTAGGTGAAAGAATCAAAGTTCTTGAAGAAAATAACGAAATATTAATAAAACACTCAATCGGTGTTATAAACAACATATTATCTGGTATATTAAATATAGCAGCTAATGACAAAACTTCCTATAATGCAAAAGGGGTAAGCTGTACAGATAGCGAAACTTTAGATATATCATCTATCACGGAAGAAGCATAATTAAAAGGATTTATTATGTCGCTAAATCAAAGTTTAAGTATATCGCTTGATTCTATGAGAAACAACCAGATGGCTCTGGCTGTAGTTTCGCATAATATTGCAAACCTTAATACCGAAGGTTATGCGCGCGAAAGGGTTAATTTTACGGAAGACAGGGCTTCCGTAAATTCAAACAGTGTTATTGCAAAAATCGCGGCAATGCGCGGTGCTGATATTTCTTCAATATCCAGCTATGTTGATAATGCTGCATTCAAAGGGTTGATTAATTCTAATTCAGACGCTTCATATTATAACGGTTTAAAAGATGCACTGTCTGATCTTGAAAATGTGGCGGATGACCTTGGGGATAACGGGCTTAATGCGTTATTAAATGACTTTTTTAAGGCTTCTTCAAACTTAGAACAATTCCCGACAGATTTATCTATCCGCCAGCAATATGTTATGTCTTTAGATAGCGTTTGCGATAAATTTAACTATATCACAGACAGATACGATTCTATACAGGATGATAAATTTAATGAAGTTGAAACAAGCGTATTTAATATAAATAATTTGTTCTCTAACCTTGCTACTGCTAATTTGGCACATATTAAAAACGGTCAGGGTGCTTCTACTCAAATGGAAATTAATTCGATTTTATCTGAATTATCTAATTATGCCGATGTGCATTATGATCAGAATGATAACGGTTCATACAACCTCTATGTTGCCGGTATTGCGGTTGTACAAGGTACGGAGCAGGTATATGAACTTAAAACTAATTATGACAGCACTCAAGATGAACCTTTAACAATATCGCTTCAATCTTTAAAAGATTCAAGCAAAATTGTAAATATTAACGATACAATTACAACAGGCTCTCTTAAAAGTGCGGTTGATTTTCTTAACGGAACAAGTTCAAATGTTGGTTTTACAACCGTAAAAGATATGAAGAATGCTATAAAGAGTGCGGAAACCGCCTTTAAAGACGCACTTAATGCAATTCAAACATATTCAGACCCTGCAAATAATGAATATGCTGCATATATTACATCAAGCGGGGGTAATCTTGTTTTGGCTTCAGACGGTAATGACCCGAACATGCCTTTAACTCCGCCGGATATATTAGTTTGGGATTCTAACGGCAAATTAGCGGTTAATTCTCAGGTAATGGAAAATCCTTTTTATGTTGCAGCGGCAAGAGTTGACCTTGATAATTATCAAGCAGGCGAAGACTGGACTCAATCAATAGGTAATGCTGATAATGCAGGCTTTATTACGGCATTGCAAAATGAAAAAATATGTTCATTCGGCGGAGGTACAAATAATTGCACTTTATCGCAATTTTTGATAAACAATGCCGCAAAAAACGGTATGGATTTGGCTTCAATGGAAAATAAAGCCGAATTATATCAGGGAATTGCCGATTCCAGCGCGCAAGATTACGCTAATATGACCGGTGTTAATCTTGATGAAGAATTGGCGGATATGATTAGATATCAAAGGGCCTACGAGGCGTCTGCCGCAATATTTTCCGCGGTTAATAATATTATGCAGACGATAATAGCTATGATTTAGAGGTAAGTTATGCGTATTTCAGATTCGGTTTTAACAAACATGGTAATGGGTTCAATGGGTGGCAATTATGACACCTATGTTAATACAATTCAAAAAATTGTTTCAAATAAAAATTTTTCAAAAGTGTCTGAAAACCCTACAGACGCTACTAAAGTTTTAAAACTTGATAATCAAATTTCGCAATTAAATATTTATCAAAGTAATATTGAAGCCGCTACAAATGAAATGAATTATACCTATGATACATTAGGCGGCATGCAGGATGAATTATCTGCCATAAATTCTTTGATTGTTGAAGCTGCAAATGCTTCAACTTCTCCCGAATCGGCTAAAGCTATAGCTACCGAAATAAGTGAAAGGGTAAAAACCGTTCAAGATAAATTAAATGCAAAATATCTTGATAATTATATTTTCTCGGGTACTTTTACCGGTGTGCAAGCCTTTCAAACAGTTGGTGACGATATTGTTTATAAGGGAAGCTCGACTAATGCGGGAGATAGAAAATTAACAATTGCGGAAGGTATGCCTCCTTTTGTATTTAATATTGCAGGCGATAAGCTGTTTGGTGAACAAACATATTACCTTAAAGATGATAATGGCGATACTCAGCCGGTTACATCCGATTTCTTCTCTCAGATGAAAGATTTAAACACTTTATTGAATGCCGATACTCTTGATTACGATAAGATAAGAGAAAAATTACAAGTTACAAACCAAGCAATAACAAATGTTACACAGCAGCAAGGTACGATTTCCGCTCAGGTTTCTAAATTAGATACTACTAAAAATCTTAACGAAAGCACAATTTTGAATTTAACGGAAAATAAAGCCGATTTAGAAGAAGTAGATATTATAAAAGCTGCATCTGACCTTGCAAATGCACAAACCGCAATGCAGGCAAGCTACTTATTAGGTACAAGAGTATTAAACAACGTATCATTGCTTGATTATCTATAATAATCAATAAAAAAGTATAACTTACCATTGCCCGCTTAAGAAATTTAAGAGGGCTTTTTATTTTATTCTCTGTTTGCCATAACGCGTGCCACATAGACACCTGAAGCCGATGCTTGGATTAATCCTCTTGTTACGCCTGCGCCATCTCCGATTGCAAATAAATTTTTAACCCCCATGGTTTCAAGCTCATTTGAAATCAATACTCTTGCAGAATAGAATTTAACTTCTACACCATACAAAAGAGTATATCTTGAAGCTACACCCGGAGCTATTTTATCAAGGGCATAAAGCATTTCAATAATGCTTTGAAGTTGTCTGTACGGCAAAACGAGGCTTAAATCCCCGGGAGTTGCGCATTCTAATGTCGGTTGAATTATGGATTCTTTAATTCTTTGAGGGGTTGAGCGCCTGCCATCTAATAAATCGCCAAATCTTTGAACTAAAATACCGCCTGACAGCATATTTGCTAATGACGCAATATGTTGACCATATTTAATCGGTTCGTGGAAAGGCTCTGTGAACTTTTTAGAAACCAAAAGCGCAAAGTTAGTATTCGGGGTCTTTTTATCTGCATAAGAATGACCGTTAACGGTTGAAATGCCGTTATAATTTTCATTTACTACTTCACCGTTAGGATTCATGCAAAAAGTTCTGACTTCATCACCGAATGTTGGTGCATGGTAAATTAATTTTGATTCATATAATCTTGATGTAATGGGCTCCATAACCGCAGCAGGTAATTCTACACGAACACCGACATCAACAGCATTATTAACCATATCAATTTTATGCTTGATAAATTGTTGCGAAAGCCAATCAGCGCCTTCTCTGCCGGGGGCTACAACAACATATATTGCAAGATATTCTTTTCCTTGATGAGTTGTAAAGCCCTTGATTACCTTATCTTCGATAATTAAATTTTCAACTTGTTCATTGTTTATTATATCAATTCTATCCATTAAATAATCTTGCATAGATTTTAAGACAGATAAAGATTTTTCCGTTCCCAAATGGCGAACAGGAGAATGTACAAGTTTTAATTCAGCCAATGTTGCAGCGCGTTCTATATCGGCAAAATCTGCCTTATTTGAACCAAAAACGGTTGTCGTTGCGCCATGGTTTAAGTATATATTATCGCAATATTCAATTAATTTTTCAACATCATTATACGGCATATAATCAACCAAATGACCGCCTACTTCGGGTGTTAGGGTTAATTTGCCGTCAGAAAATGCACCTGCACCGCCCCAGCCGCACAATAATCCGCATGTCGGACAGCATAAGCATTTTTTAACCCCTTCTCTTAAAGGGCATTTTCTGCGTTCGATTTTTGAACCTTTTTCAATAAGTAAAACTTTCCAATCAGGCTTAAGTTTTGTAATTTCTAAAGCCGTAAAAATTCCCGCAGGGCCACCGCCGACTATTGCAACATTGTACATTTTTAATTCCTTAAATATCTGATAAACTGGCGGGAAATAAATCCTATCTTATTTTACTATAAATGATTTATTTTAGGTACAAATGTTTTACAAAAGTTTATCTATAGCGCGATTTTTACAATAATTTTTTTAATTTGCTGTTCTTTGTCGGCATATAGCATAGGTGCATGTACGTCATTTGGGTAAAATATAACAAAATCATTAGTACAAACATTGACATAGTTGTATTTTCCTTCATCTAAAAAGGCAACATCTTTAGTTGCGTCATAAGGGGTTATTGTCTTTTTAAAATCTTCTAAAATCCCATACCCCATTACTTCTGAACCTTTTATAACATATTGAATATCAATGTATTTTCTGTGTACTTCCCATTTTTGTTCTGAAATAGGCTTTGTTGTGAGGGTTTGAACATTTGCATAGATTGTATCGCCCTCAATTATATGTTTACCTTCTTTTAAATTTGCCAAATCAGAATTTAATAAAAAATCAAACCCTTTTTTTAGCTTTTCATTAAGTGAATAATATTGTTTTGCGTTATTTAACCTGTCAAAAATCATTTAAACTCCTAAGCTGATTAAAACATCCTGCGGATAAACTTCGTTAATTAATTCATTCGTTGCATCAATAATAAAGAATGATAAGTCGCCAAATTCAACACCTAAATCTTTAAATGGTATTTTTAATTCAACAACATCTTTATATACAATTTTAGAGCCTTTAGATACAACTTGTGACCATAAACCCCACTGGGTTGCTTTGTTAAAGAACATTTTGGATATTTTTTTGCTGTCTATAACAAATCTTATTTCATGTGAAAAATTATTTTTAATTATAGGGTAAATTATATTTTCATTTTTGCTGACAAAACGAATTGGAGAATAGTTTTGAGCATTATTTACGGCAAAATATATCGCGATTTGATTTTCTAAATTATCAATAGACATTTTTATGGAATTTTTATTTAATTCCAATCTGAAATATACATTTTCTTCGTCACATCCGAAATAAATATTTTTAATTAAACGCGTAACATTGGATGTGGGGCTGTCGGGTACGAAAATTAACCCTGCATGCTCCCATTCATTATTTTTATCTTGTACATCACAAGCCAAACTCGGTGTAATATGCCCCGATGGGCTTCTTAAGGGGCGAGTAGCCGTTGTAACAAGCGGGCTTAGCAGGCATTCAGGTACATTCAAGCCTAAAATTTCATAAACATTCATTAAATGACGTCTGAATAAGTAATCGAAAACATCATCATTTTTTGATTCGTTTGGTTCTCCGTACCACCAGTACCAATCAGAGCCTTGAGCTATCAGGAGCTCTTGATATGCAAGGCGGATTTTATCTTTAATTTTCAGTTTTTCTTCGCGGGATTTATCATCAGTAAAAACGGAATTTTTATATTTTTCCCAATCTTTATGGGCCTGTGATAAATAAAGCCAAGCAATGTTTTTAGTACCTTCACCAATCCAAAGGTCAAAGTTTCTGTTTATCCATGAACCAGGTTTTAAATTATCAAGGATTTCAGGCGGGTTGTTATCAATAAAATCGCTAACCGTAACTGTTTGCAAGGTGTCATCAGAACAAATTAAGCCATAGAGCGTATCTAAGAATTCGCTTCCGTCATTAAGATATGTTTCCCAGCAATTTTCCCCGTCAAGTGCAATTGTTAAGATGTGATTTTCGCGGGGTGAATTTTGCAATTTTGATTGAATTGTTTTTATTTTTTCATACATATCATTTGCGGCAATTTTGTAATCATAGTTGCCGTAGCCGAAGTTCAAAAGATTTGCAAAAAATGAATCTGCAAACAAAAGATTTAAAGGATTTTTATTTTTTGTTTTGTAGTTAATATTAAGGTTGTATGGATTTTCAAGATTTCCTTCAAAATCTCTTATAAATTCTTTTTTTAAAGATTTTGATAAAATTCCTTCATCTAATACACTCCATTTAAACCCTGATTTAGAAAGTAATTCCGCAGTTTTAGAACAAACGCACTGCTCGGATAGCCACATTCCTTTTGGTTTTCTGTCAAATATTTCAACATATTTTGTAATAGCGCGCTCGATTTGTTCTTTTGCGTCATTCGGGTATGAAAAATCCGATGGCAGATTTTCAAAATTTTTAATTTCTTTATGTTTAAAATCAAGTAATAGCGGTAAAATAGGGTGATAATAGGGGCTTATTGAAACTTCTATTTTATTTTCTTCTTGATATTTTTTATATTCGCTTAGAATTCTTTTGATTATATCCAGTTGAATTTCATAGATTTTTTTTCTGTCAGATAAATTATAGCCTTCTTGTTTGTTTAATAATTCGCCTAATTCCTTATAATCTGCTATAAACATATCATCTATCCAGCATAAGGTATAATTGGCCATAATATCTGAATATTCTTGAAGTGAAAAAATATTTGTATTTAAATCGCGTGCATTTGCTCTTTTGTTATATAAATCAGTGAAATAAGGCCTTTTGAGCACCATGTTTTTGTAATTCAAATCAAAATAATTATTTAAAATAAAAGTTTTATCTTTTTCATCTAAATCTTTTTCATCTTTTAAAAGAAGTATTTGATGAATATCCTGAGCGCCGTTTGCATATTTTTGCAAAGAATTTAACAAAATAGGAGAAAAATTAAAATTCAGCTTCAAATTAGAAAACTTATCCATTCTTTTAAGCATATCCAGATAATCCTTTGAAGCGTGCAGTCTTACCCAGGGCAATAAAAATTCACTTGTATAATTTTGCTGGTAATTTGGTTGGTGAAAATGCCATATAAATGCTATGCTTAATTTCTTCATAGCCTGATTATAACACAATTGTAAACTTTTGTAAAAAAAACTTTATAAATACTAAAGTTTCATTAAATATTACCCGTAAACCTACATGTAAACAAACAATGGAGGCGATGACAATAATGGGTATGGCAGCAAGTCAGGCTAGGTTCTTAGGATTAACAGCCAGAAAGAGTAATGTTGAATATCAAGGTCAGCAAATTAACCAACAAAGAACATCTTTAGCTAATGAAAGTGCGAACCTGTATAATCAAATGTTGGAATTGACGGTACCAACACCGCCTTCAACAACCGATTTTTATAAGACAACTTACGTTTTAGACGGTTCACAAGAATCTTACGCAACAGATTGTTATAAAATAGCTAACGTAGCAAAAACTTACGTTAGAGAAAACGAATATAAAGTAACTTTAACTTATAACGAAGAAAAAAGAAACGGTAAAATTTCTTCATACCGTGCTAATCCTTCAGTTATAGAAGCAGGTAAAGGTACTCCTATTCCGGCTGAAGAAGAAGGTGGCGAAGCAACACCTACTGATAAATATACTTTCAGCTTCTCAACAGTAGCTTCTTCAGGTAATACTTTTACAACTAAATTAACTTATGATGAAGGTGATACTGACCCGTTTAAAACAGATGATAAAGGTCAAAAATCATTATCTATATCTAATTTTCAACTTTATAAATTAGATGAAAACACGGGTGTTGAAGGTTATGAGGCTTGGTACAATGAATTATCGTCAGCAGAAAAAGAATCAGCAGGCCAATGCTATTTCTACAGAGATAAAAACGGTAATAACTATTTCTTAACAGAAACTGCATTTGACCAATTAAAGAAAGGCGAAGATGAACAATCTTCAGATGCCAGAGTTGCAATTGGTACAAGCTATGTAACTTATAAAGAATATTCAACAGACGTTATTGCAGAAATTGAAACTTCTTCAACAGGTCGTTACAGCTCAATTACAATTTCCGATGATGATAAATATTCTTCATTATTAAAAGGTTCAACATTCACCATTTCAACAACTCAAGAAATGGATGAAAACGCTTACAATGACGCTTATAACGATTATGAATATGAAAAAACAAAATACGAAAAAGCAATAGCTGATATCAACGCTCAAACTGAAGTAATTCAAAATGAAGACCAACAATTAGAATTAAGATTACAACAGTTAAATACTGAACAAAATGCAATTTCTACAGAAATGGATTCAGTATCTAAAGTTATCGAAGATAACGTTGATAAAACCTTCAAAGTATTTGCATAACCTGAGCCGAGCGCGCCGTAGTCCGACGGACTAGGCAAGCGAAGGCGAAGGCAAAAGAGTGTGAAGCACCTGCACGGCGCGGATGACGCGGCGGACAGGTGCGTAACCGTTCTCAGGCGACGTGGGCGCTTGCGCCCTCAGGAGCAACCTGAGCCGAGCGCGCCGTAGTCCGACGGACTAGGCAAGCGAAGGCGAAGGCAAAAGAGTGTGAAGCACCTGCACGGCGCGGATGACGCGGCGGACAGGTGCGCAACCGTTCTACCAGAGCCGAGCGCGCTTAGCTACAGCTTAGCAAGCGAAGGCGAAGGCAAAAGAGTGTAGGATAAAGGCACTAAGGCTCTAGGGCTTTAAAATCACCATACATAATATAGCGCCAACAATACCACATCTATATAAGCGGAATATTTAAAAATTCGTCCACATTAAACTTCATAAATGCTTCTGCGAAGTCACATTTTGTTTGAATAGAGCGAAATGCGTTCAACCCTATTGTTTTATCAATTAATCCGCTAAACTTATCAGGCGGATAATAAATATTAAGCATACGCTTTTTAGTTTCAATAATATGGCTTATATCAACATAGCAATCATAAGTACACAAAGAAAAATCAGACTCGAACATTATAATTTTCAAATCTTCCTTGTGTTCTTTTTCTTGTAAAATCTTTTTAAAATGTTCTAAAAGCGCAAGTGTATCCTTATTGTTGTCATATACGCTCGGTATAAAAATATAATCAACCTCTGAAATATCAATTTTTTTAAATGTTGAATAGTGATTTTTTAAGGTATTTGTATCAATATCAAAAATCTTATAACCTTTTGTGCGCATAGTGCGCATAACTTCCTGAAACTGCTGTTTTTTAATGCTTGCAGATTCAACAGGGTCAAATTCGGGAAGTGCATTTGAACCGTTTGTCAAACATAAAACTTCAAAATTTTTAGGAAACTGTGCAATCAGCCCGCCAAGCCCCTTGATTTCCGCGCCCGGATATTGCGATAATACAAGACATTTGGTATTAATATTTACCTTGAATTGTTCAAAAGAAGATTTAACCCCGAATAAAAAATAAAAAATCAGTTTATTATAGTTCAAGTCCTTTGCTATACTTGAATTTTTTAGCAAGTCGAGAGTTTTATTTTTTAAATTCACTATTGAATCCATCTTCATATTTTAAATTGTAAATAAAAAAGCAATTTTTTTCAATAAAAATACTTTATAATATTAGGGATAAGGGATATAATTTTTGTATGAGAGAACACAAGGTTAAGTCTTTCAAAGAATATGCGCTTGAAAAAAAAGCCAAGAAGAACTTTGATATTGCAAAAAAATATCAAAGCAATCCTATTCAGGCTAAGTTTCAGGCATTTCGACAAACAAAAAAAGAAATAACTATAAAAGATTTATTTTAATGCAAAATATCAAATCATCCCTTTTTGTATATTTAACACCTCGCCAAAAGTCGCAACTATTGGGCACTTTGAAGTCTTATTTTAAAAAATTTGCAAATTTATCAAATAATGAACTCTGTGTTAAATTTTTGGAAGATGAAAAATATTATTTGGAAATAAATAATCCGCATTTTGAATTTTTGGATGAATATTTGGAAAATGATGATTTTTATAAAGATTTAAAAAAATTTTTTGAATTTTGTGAATATGAAAAATGCGAAAAAGAAAAGTTAAAGCCATATTTTGAACACAGGAAGGAATTGGCAAAACTTGCACGCAAAAAAGCAAATGACTACAAAATGTCTAAATTAAAGCCCACACAAAAACAATTAAATTACTATGAAAAAATCTCAAAAGCACATAATATTAAAAAACACGATACTCAAAACGCTTCAAGACTGGATTTAAGAAATTGGATAATGGAAATAATTGATGAATATAATAAATGAAGTTGAAAACATACTAAAAAAAGGCGGTATAGAAGAATATAAAAAAGAAGCGCGCATTTTAACATGCGAAATTTCAGGCCTTAATATTGAAGATATTATTCTTGATAAACCGATTGAAAATCCGAAAAAAATTATTGCTCTGGCTAAAAAACGTGCAATGGATAGAATTCCCATTCAGCATTTAATCGGATACAGTTTTTTTATGGGGGAAAAATATAAAGTTGATAAAAATGTTTTAATACCTCGTGATGAAACAGAATTGCTTGTTTTGAAGGCTTATGAGCTTTTAAAAAACAGGGAAGATAAAATTAATATTTTAGATATAGGAACGGGTACGGGCTGTATTGCCTGTGCTTTAGCAAAAAAATTAGCAGATAAAAATATTGAAATTTTAGGAGTTGATATTAGCTCTGACGCGTTGATTGTTGCGCTTGAAAACATTAATAATTTGAATTTGGAAAGAAAAGTAATTGTCAGAAAATCAGACTTATTTTCAAAAATAAGACCTCAGGAAAAGTTTGATTTAATTATATCAAACCCGCCTTATATTCCCGTAAAAGAAAAAAATAATCTGCAATTTGAGGTAAAAAATTTTGAACCGGAACTTGCGTTATTTGCTCAAGATGATTTAGGAATTGAATTTTATAAAAAAATCATTTTGAATTCACCAAAATTTTTAAAATTTGACGGTTTTTTAGCTTTTGAAGCAGGATTTAACCAAGCACAGGAAATAAAAAATCTGTTAAAAAAAGATTTTAAAGATATTGAAATAACTCCTGATTTAGCCGGAATTGAACGTGTTATTTGCGCAAAAATAAATAATTAAAGTTAAAAAATTGGGGCTTAATGCCCCAATTTTAAATATTGCTACAGCTTTTATTCAGCTTTACCAATAAGTTCTAATGCTTTTTTAGATACAACTTCTGCGCTATCAGCATTAAAGAAAGTATTGTTATCTAATTGGGTTTTTTTGCCTTGTTCATCTATAACAAAAACTGTCGGAAAACCTTGAACATCATATTCTTGCATTAATTTTTGGTTTTCTTCTTTTTCGCAGTTTACATAAGCAACGGCAAAGTTAGATTTGAATTTTTTATCTTTTGTAATTTTGCCGAAAGTTGGCGCAAATTTTTGGCAGAAACCGCACCAATCAGTGTAGAAAAATACAATAATCGGTTTTTTAGTTTCTTGAGCTTTTGCTAAAGATTGACCTTTGTCATATTCTGTTGAAATAACAACTTTTTTGCCTTCAGAAGCTGCACTATCACCTGCTGTTGTACCTTTATTAAGTACATAAATTGAAGTAGTTAAAGCAGCAACTGAGAAAAAGAATGATACAATTGTCAAAAATAAAATGACTAATTTGCATTTGCATGGTTTTTTGTTTTGTTCTTCTGACATTTTAAAACTCCTTAAACTTTTAATAAATCCTTTATAGCATAAAATCTTAATTTTTACCACAACAATTTTTATATTTCAGCCCCGAACCGCAAGGGCAAGGTTCATTTCTGCCTATGTTTTTATTTTCGGGTTTTTTCTCGTCTTTTAAACCTATTAATTGCGAAAATAATTCCGAATTAAATAATACACTGACAGGCGAAAATACACCACTGTCAATAAATGCGGTTTTTGTGTTAAATAGCACTTCTTCTAATGTTTCAAATTTGGTATTTAATACGGAATTAATAACTTCAAAAAAGTTATCGTATTTGTTTTGTGCATATTTTAAAACACTCGGCGGAATTTTATCGCTTGTTAAAAATTCCTTAATACATTCAATTTTTCCCGTTGGTTCTTTTGTAAAACAGTTAAAGAAGGTATTTAGGAACGGAATTATATATAAACCGCGCTTAGAATCCATCCATAAGCCGACATCATATATTTCTTTATGAGATGAAAACCCGCCTATAGCATTTTGCATAAATGTTTCATCATCACAATTAAATTCATCAATATTCAAATATCTGTATTCTTCAACTTCTTCTATAAGCTCTTTATAATCAATTTTTTGCGAATTTTCTCTATATTTATTAAAGGCTTCAATCAATAAATCTACCTTTTTATTTGTTGTAACTATAAAATCACATCCAAAGTATTCCCTAAATTTTGTATTAAAATCTTCAATACTTTTTTCTATAACTTCCTTTTTGCCTTCATTTTTGAAATACGCGCTTTTCGGATTTAAAAGCATGTATCTTATAGCTTGAACAGTTGCACTGTAAGGATTATATTCAGATATAACATCATAAATTTCCAAAATATATTGAACATTATCTAATTCTAAAATTCTTGCCTGAATATAATCATATCTGCCCACTTGTTTAAGATGAGTCATTTTAACCATAGGAATTAAGGTTAAATTAGCGCCTGACGTTAAACATGTAACCTCATAAGCATTGGATAAGATTTTATCCACCTTAAAAACAGAACAAAAAGAATTCTGCAGAGCATCTATTATCTCATCATAACTTTTTGAATTTCTGCGGTAATATTCCAGTACCCTGAGGCCGTTTTGCATTTTCATATCAAGCATATATTGAATTATGATATTATTAAAATCACGCTCTGTTTCTATTTCAATATTATTTGCCTCAAGATATTGCTGAAAATCATTAGAAAGAGTTTCGTCATTTGCTACAAAATCAAGAATATTTTCCATGGTTGAACTTATCAGGTTCAAGCTGTCAACTACACTTGGCACTTAAAATCTCCTTTTTAAATAAATCAAGTATTCAATATTTTTGCTTTTTGCTCCCTGTATCGGGCTTTGAATAAGGCCTAAAGTATCAAAACCTATTGAATTGCAATAGTTTTTAATATCTTCAATTATTTTGAGGCGCACTTTTTCATCTTTTACGACCCCGCCTTTGTCAATATCTTCTCTATTTGCTTCAAATTGCGGTTTTATTAAAAGAACGCAATGCGCGTCGTTTGATATTAAATTTTTACAATTTTCAAGTACTTTTTTAATTGAAATAAAAGATAAATCCATACTCATAAACGAAGGTAATTCATCATTTTCTTCAAATATTTCATCAAAAGTGCAATTTTTAACATTTATTTTTTCAATAGATTTAATTCTTTTATCATTTTTCAATTTCCAAGATAATTGGTTGTATCCGCAATCAAGTGCATATACGAATTTAGCGCCAAATTGCAGCATGCAATCAACAAAACCGCCTGTTGAAGCCCCCATATCAATGCAGATTTTATCTTTTAAATCTATTTGAAATTCCTTAAGTGCCGCTTCAAGTTTTAACCCGCCTCTTGAAACATAAGGCATTATATCAAGTTCTATTTTTGCGGGGTTTAATTCATTGAATAACTTTGCCTCATCAAATTGTTCGCCTGCTTTTGTAACAACTTTATCGTTGATTTTGACATTACCTGCAAGAATAGAAGCGCTTGCGGAATTTTTAGACTCAAAAAAACCATGTTCAAATAAAATTAAATCTAATCTTTTTTTAGCCATTATTCCTGAACTAAATATCTTTCTTCCTGAAGTGCAACACCTACAATTCTGTCAGACAAAATTGAAGCCTTCCTAATTGGGCCAATAGGTTCAAATTCAAGCATTTTAACTTCCGTAGAATTTATTATTGCCTTAAGGTCATCATAAATTTTTTGTGCATTATCAAAATACAATACTATTGGGGTTGCCATATCTTTGCAAAATACCAAGACAGCATTTCTCACCTGTATTTTTCCTTGAACCTGCTGTTGAGCCATTATATTTCCTCCTCGATTTTATCACTTAATCTAAAAAATTTTCTTGCATTGTTTGAAGTTGCAACACAAACACTATCATAAGTTATATTTCTTAATTTAGCAATTTCTTTTGCTGTAAAACCAATATATTTCGGCGAATTTTCCTGTCCCCTGAACGGGTGCGGGGTCAAATAGGGGCAGTCTGTTTCAAGCATTAAATCGTTTATATCCACTTCTTGAGCGACACGCTTGGGCTCAAGCGCATTTTTAAAAGTTACAACCCCGCCAAGAGCAATTTTATAACCTAAAGAACAACATTCTTTCATAAATTCAACACTTCCGGAATAGCAGTGCAGTAAGACGTTTTGTGCATTTGTCGATTTTAAAATTTCCAAAGTATCAAAATGTGCATCTCTATCATGCACTACAATCGGCAAATTAAGCATTTTAGCTATTTCAATTTGATTTATAAAACAATTTTTTTGTATATCTTTATTTTCCTTGCTGTAGTGATAATCCAGCCCGATTTCGCCAATTCCTACAACTTTCTCGTCTTTTGCAAATTCTATTATTTTTTTGGCTGTTGAATCACTGAATTTTTCACAATCTTCAGGGTGCACTCCTAAAAGTGCATAAGTTTTATCAAACCTGTGGCACAGGTCTAAAATAGGCTCAAAATCAGCTTCGGAAGCACTTGGAATAATTATTTCATCAACTCCTGAATTGCGCGCTTCGATAATACCCATTTCAGGGTTTTCAAGCATATAAATATGTGCGTGTGTATCTATTAACATAATTAAATTTTAGCACAAAATTAAACTTTTATTCTTAATTCAAAAGAACGATTCCAAGGAAGCGAATATTCAATTTTTTGAGGTTTGTAATTTAAAAATGCGGATATTTTTTCGCTATCTAAGTTAAGTTTTTGTGTAATTTCATCTAAACCTTGCGCAAAATCAGGTGCTGATTTTCTTACATGTTTTCTGTTTTTTGCCTGATATGACCAATCATCCAACAATCTGATAAATTGCAGTTTTTTAAAAGCTAAATCATTATAAGAATTATTTTTTAGGGCAAAATATTTTACAATAGCACTTAAAACCACACAGCCTATTGTATTTGCGGAAGTATTATATCCGCAATATCCAAAGAAATTATCCGTTTTTTGTTTAAGTAATTGCTCTATAAATTTATCATCCGCGCCGTTTGCATTATTCACATCTGCAATAAAGTAGGGGGTTTTAGGAAAATTAATTTCTAAATCCGTATTATTTACAACATCACCCAAAACAAGGTCGCCTTGTTCTTTTTTGAAATTATTTATAAGCATTTCTATATCCGAATTAATATTTATCTGCGCCCCGGCAAGTGATAGTTGAGAATAAACGCAATCAATACGCGCGATATCTTCATATTTTGAAATTAAATTAATGCTGTTTTTTTCAAGGAAAATAGGGTTTATTTTTATATTCTTATCTTTTGTAATTGCGCGCGCTAAAAGGGCCAAGGGGATTTCATCCGCGCCTGTTTTTACAAATACATTTTTTATATTATCGCGTTTAGCAAGATGCTCAAGCGCCCGCGCTTCTTTAACATTCAAGCCAAATTCCGCACAATCATCTTTAGAAAAAATTAAAGTATCAAAAAAGCCTTCTTTGGCTAAATTAAGATATAATTTATTTATTTCAAAATTTCTTTTTCTGGTATCTGAATAATCTTTTATAATTTCAGGGGGTATGTCGGTTTCAATTTCATAACCTAACTTATGAGATTTATATGACCAGTCAAAAATCTTTTTACCATATAAAGACCAGTATTCCTTTTCTTCTTCATTTATATTGTTGTTTGAAATGCGCATTATAGAAGAAAAAGCAAGGATTTTTGTTTTTTTGGGGATAATTTTTTTCAACTTTTCCACACGTTTTTTAATTGTATCAAAATCATCCTCTGTTCTTCTTGATGTAACCAATCCGCCATAGGCCAGCGTATCAAGAGAAATTATAAAATAATCAATATCAGATAATTCTTCTATAAAATTAAAAACCCCTTCAATATCGGAACAACGACAAAGCCCGCCTAAAAGACTTAGGTCGGGCATAAGTAATTCTATATTATTATCAATTGATAATATATCTTGGATTAAATCATAACAGATTGGCCTGTTATCAATTGGTATAACTGCAATTCTAATCATGCTGGAACATTGCACGCTGAGCAACTATACCGAACGGATAAGCGTTAACATCAGTTATGATGATAGGAAATACGTCAAGAATTTTTGATCTACCTTTTGTAGAAGGTACTTTATAAGAATCCCTTGCTTTTCTTGGGTTTGGTTTTCTTTCACCGTTAACATCAACAATAATTAAGCAAGGTAAATTCCTGACTTCACCGGCATCATCCTGAATGTTCATACCGTTTCTTGCACATTGGCTGTTATCTGTAGAAAAACTGCCACCGTGCATGTTGTTTGGTGTGTCCGGAAATTCATATCTCATACCGTCAGCTGTAAAGAAAGCATAATTTTCAGTACCGCCGCCGTTATACTTTTCAGATGTCGAAATAACATTCATTCTTGCTCTAAAGAAATTATAGATTGAATCTTCATTATCCATTCCAGGTAATATTTCAATAGGGCCATAACCTTCTAATGCTATGTTTAATTCTATAACCTGATTAAGTGCAGACAATGCTTTTTTTAATGAGGATTTATATTCGTGTTGTTCTGTATTCACCAATATCGCGGGGATTGTTAAAGCTGCGATAACCCCAATGATAACCAAGGTTATGAGTGCTTCCGCCAATGTAAAACCTCGTGTTTTAAATCCGTAATCCATAATATCCTTTTAATTTTACACTCTAGTTATATCATAACATCACTATATATTAAATTCCAAGCAATGTAAATATTGTAACAAAAAATATTATTCATTTGATGTATTATTTCATTAAAAATTCTTCCAGCGCAGCTATTTTCATTGATTTATAATCGGGTTTTTGCCCAAACCAGATTTCACATGCTCTTACGGCTTGAAATATAAGCATATCAAGCCCTGTAATGTATCTTTTATTATATTTAATTGCTTTTGAAATTAAAGCTGTTTTTAAAGGATTGTAAACAATGTCATAAACAATCGCATTCTTAGGCAAAGTTTCAATATTTTTATCATCAACCGCCGATGAATCTTCATCAAAATTCTTCATTCCGATTGGTGTTGTATTAACTAAAATATCAATATTTTCAAGCCCTTGCATCATGGATAATTGTATAGCTTTAAATTCTATATCAGGAAACCTGCTTCTTAAAGTATCCATGGTGTTTTTTGAATCTACAATGTTTCTTGTATAAATGTCAATTTTTTTTATTCCGAGCTTATATAATCCCGCGCACACTGCACGCGCAGCCCCGCCCGTGCCTACTATTGCCGCAAATTTGCCTTTTAAATCAACGTTTTTTGGAATTGCTTCCATAAAACCCCAAACATCAGTATTAAAGCCTGATAACGATAAATCTTCTTCTATTTTAATTGTATTTACGGCACCCGTTAAATTAACAAATTCATCATATTTTGATAAAAATAATGTCATGGGCACTTTATGGGGTATTGTAACATTAAATCCGAAATATTTATTTATTCTCAGATATTTAATTCTGTTGATTAAATCTTCGCTTTCTGTGGGCAATATTTCATAGCTGCCCGAAATCCCTAAATCTTGAAATGCCGTCTTATACAATATGGGACTTAGCGAATGACTTAGAGGATAGCCGATTAAAGCCAATTTATTTAATTCATTTTCCATAATTACTCATCTTCCATGGGTCTTGAATATTTGCAATTTTTATTCGAGCAGGCAATTTTATTGCCTCGTTTTAAGAATTTTTTAACCAATAAACTTCCGCAATCAGGGCATTTTTCGCCTGTCGGCTCTGCCCACAGGGCAAAGCTGCAGTCAGGGTATTTTGAACAGCCGTAGAAAAATGTTCCGTAGCGCGATTTTCTTTTTACTAATTCGCCTTTACCGCATTGCGGACAAGCAACTCCGGTTGATTCAACAATAGAAAATCTTTTTTTGCATTTATCATTTAAGCATTGATAATATTTTCCGTAAGGCCCTGTTTTAATTACCATATCACCGCCGCATTTTTCGCATTTTTTATCAGTCGGTTCATCTTCAGGAATTTCTTTAGCTTGGTTATCACCTTCTAAGGGGAGTGCTGTTTTACATTCGGGATAGCCTGAGCATGCTAAAAATTGTTTTCCATAGCGGGACAATTTAACAACCATTTTCTTGCCGCAATTAGGGCAAACCTTATCGGTTTCAACATCAACACGCTTCATATTTTTTTGAGCTTCCTCTAAGGTGACAGAAAAAGGCTTCCAAAAATCATTTAAAAATTTAACACCGTTTTGCTTATCTTCCGCAATTTCATCAAGCCCTGCTTCCATTGAGGCAGTAAACTTATAGTCCATAATTTGGGTAAAATATTCATTTAATTGCTTACAGATTGCTCTGCCTAAAGGTGTCGGCTTTAAGGCTTTGGTTTCTGTTTTTTCAACATAATTTCTTTGCTGAATTTTAGTTATAATCGGAGCATAAGTAGAAGGTCTTCCGATACCGTATTCTTCTAATTGTTTTACAAGGCTGGCTTCTGAGTATCTGCTCGGGGGTTGAGTAAAATGCTGTTCAGGGCTTAATTTTTCAAGGTTTAAAATATCGCCTACCGATAAATCGCCTAATTTTTTTGCAACCTCAATTGTTTCATCATCGGAATATATTTTTGTAAAACCGTCAAATACTACTTTTGATGAACCCATTTTGAAAATATATTTATCAGCCGTAACATCAACTGTTAAATTTTTTACCTTGGCACTTGTCATTTGAGATGCCATGAATCTGTCCCAAATCAACTTATAGAGCTTATATTGTTCGGCTGTTAGATATTTTTTAATACTATCGGGCGTTTTATCAATATAAGAAGGGCGGATTGCCTCATGGGCGTCTTGGGTATTTTGTTTATTTTTTACATAGACATTTGGTTTTTCAGGGTAATATTTTTCCCCGAAATTATCTAAAATATATTCTTTAGCACTCGCTTGCGCGTCAGGTGAAATTCTTGTAGAATCGGTTCTCATATATGTAATTAAACCGACAGAACCGTCGCCTAAATCGATACCTTCATATAATTTTTGCGCTATCTGCATGGTTTTAGATACGCCGTAACCAAGTTTAGAACTTGCTTCTCTTTGCAGGGTTGATGTTATAAAGGGCGGCTGAGGTTTTCTTTGAGTATCGCGGGGAGTGATTTTAGATACTTTATATTCTTTTCCTTCTAAATTTTTCAAAACCTCTTTAACTTCTTTTTCGTTATGAAGTTCGATTTTTTCATCTTTGCCGTTTTTTATAACGCGCGATAATTCAGCGGTGTATTGTGAATTATTTTTATTTAAAAGAGCTTCTATATTCCAATATTCGCTTGGTATAAAGGCTTCTATTTCATCTTCTCTTTCGCAGATTATTTTAAGTGCAACCGATTGAACTCTGCCCGCCGAGAGCTTATAATTTTTCATTTTTTCCCATAAAATAGGGCTTATTTTAAAACCTACAAGTTTATCCAGAATTTGCCTTGTTTTTTGAGCTTCAACCTTAAGCATATCAATTTCATGCGGGTTTGCAACCGCGTCTTTTATGGCATGGGGTGTGATTTCGTTAAATACAATTCTAAATATTTTATCTGAAGGAAATTTCAAACATTCCCTCACATGCCAAGCTATTGCTTCCCCTTCTCTATCAGGGTCTGATGCAAGATAAATTTTATCAACGGTTTTGGCAAGTTTATTTAATTCGGTTATTACTTTTTTCTTCTCAGGAATTACTTCAAAAGTAGGCTTAAAATCATTTTCAATATCAAACCCCAGACCTTTAGATGCTAAATCGCGCACATGACCCATTGAAGCCTGTATTATATAATTACTTCCTAAAATTTTTCCTATTGTTTTCGATTTAGCCGGGGACTCTACTATAACTAGTGTCTTTTCCTCTTTTTTTGATTTAGTTACCACTTTTTGACCTATTTGTTTTTAAAATATTTACCGTTTGATTGTTTAATTAAACCGTTTAATTCAAGCTCTGTCAAGCATATCATAACAGAAGCAGTATCCATTGTACATTTTTGAATAATTTCATCAAATGTTGTTTCTTCAAAAGATATTATATCTAAAATTTTTTTCTGAGTTTCAGTTAATTTTAAAGTTTTATCTTTCTTATTATGTATCATATCCCAACCTAAATTATTTAACAAATCCCTTGCGGTTGTGACAATTCCGGCTCCATTTTTAATTAAATGATAAATTCCTGATGTATTAGGATTCAAAATATTCCCCGGAATACACATTAATTCTCTATTGTAATCAAGGGTTAAATTAGCACTAATCATAGCCCCTGATTTCATTTGCGCTTCGGCAACAAGCGTTCCTTTTGACATGCCTACAACAATCCTGTTCCTTTGAGGAAAATTCATGGGGTATGGCTCTGTTTTTAAATGATATTCGCTAAATATTATACCGCCTTTTAAAACAATATCCGAATACAATTTTTTATTTTGTGCGGGATACTGAAAATCAAGTCCGGAACCTATAACAGCGATTGTTGTTAAATTATTATCAAGTGCCGCTTGATGTGCTGTTGCGTCAATTCCATAGGCAAGCCCTGAAACAATTACGATATTTGTTGAATTTAATTCAGATACTATTGAATTCAGTGCACCTTTTGCGGTATTTGTAGCACGTCTTGAACCTACAATTGCAAGCATACAGGTATAATCAATGTTTGATAAATCACCCAAATAATATAAACACAAAGGAAAATCAGGGATTTCTCTTAATAAAGGGGGATATTTTTCATCTTCATAGGTTAAAATTTTAACCCCTTCAAGATTAAGCGCGTTTTTTAAACAAACGTCAGGATCAAGCTGTGCTTTTTTTGAAAAAAAGCCCCTCGGGATAGGGATGTTATACATTTCCTGAAAATCGGCAAGCTCTTTTTTTTCCGCTTCAAAACAGCGTTTTATATCGTAATCAAAATATTCAAATAATTTTGCTTTAAACAAAGGTGTGCAGTATAAGTAGCTGAATGAAGCATAATATTTTGAATTGTCTTCTTTTTTCAGATTTATTTTTTGTTGGATATTCTTCATTTTATTTTACTCAGCTCCAATTTAACGGCCTTTTGGCTGAAAGTAAGAGTATTGGTGTTATCAAGAGCAAGAGTCAAACAGTTTTTATATTCTTCTTTTTCACCCATTAGCTCAAAAACTTTAGCAGAAAGGTAATACACATCTCCATTAGCCATTGCCTGCATTGCACTTGTTAAAAGGGCCATAGCGTCATCTATTTTGGATTGTTTTATTAAAATTTGAGCCAAAAGTTTTATGGCATCAGTATCTTTCGGGTTTTTTTCAATTGTTTTTTTAAGCATTGTGATTGAATCATCAACCCTGTTTAATTCCCAATATATTTGCGCAATATTATAATAAGCCCAGGAATAATCGTTAGATAATTCCAAAACTTTTCTGTATTCCGATAGTGCAAAATCGTATTCGTCTATTTTTTTATATTCACCCGCAAGGTAAAAATGGGCAAAATAATCACTATAGTTATATTCTATTGCCTTTTTAAAACATTTTATTGCGGTTTTGGGGTCATTTTTCTTGGAATATAAAATACCTATTGAGAAAAACGCATTAGCGTCTTCATCTTTAAAATATATAACTTTTTTCAAATTGTGCATTGCTTCATCTATATCGCCTTTAATTTCATATAAAAGTGCAAGATTATACAAAAAATCAGGCTCATCAGGCTGCAATTCAACGGCTTTTTGGTACGCTTTAAGGGCGCTATCGGTATCTTTCAACATTTCATAGCAAATGCCCGTATTGAAATACAAATTAGCATCATTCGGGAAAATTTCAAGAAGATATCTTATATGTACCAATGCAGCTTCTTCAAACCCTAAATCAAGGCAGAGCATGATTAACTCCCTGCGGGCTTGAAAATTTTTAGGATTTAATTTGATTGTAGTTTGAAGATTTTTAAATCTTTCCGTATCATTCATTGTCTATATCATGTGTTGCTATAGTATTATTATCCAAATCCAAATCTACCAGTTTTCCGCCGAATTCAAAGCTGACACCGAGTTCTTCTTCGCGCTCCAGTTCATCTTTATCTTCATCTTGAATTATTTTTTCTATAACAATTTGCGCCATATCAAGTGCAACTTTTTTCTTGGTTTCACTCGGACATTTTTCAAGCATTTGAATTGCTGTTCTAACGGTTGAATCTATGTCATACCAGCGCGAATGCCCTCTTTGAATACGACCGTCTTCAACTGCAGACATAATATCTTCAACATTTTCATACTGATTATCTTGAATATTATGTTCGATTATAACTTTGATTAAATTAAGCGCAACCGCAATTTGCCTTTCATCTGATGAACTGGCTAATGTCTTCATAGACATTGATAATACAGGATCTTTATCATACCACCTTGAAAAAAATTGATTACTCATATTTGCTCCTTCAAAATCAACTATTCTTAAACACAACCCCACAGCCTGCTGACGGATAGCGCCATTCTATATTTTTTTTAGGGCATGCTATTTTACACGCACCGCATTCTAAGCAGTTTTCATATTGTACCACAAGTTGCCCCGTATTTTCATCTTGTATATAAACATCTGCAGGACAAATAAATGTACAGGTTTTTTCCTTGCATTTAGCGCATATTTCCTGATTAACAGATAAATGAGAGCTATCTGCACAATTATATTTTACGGTTGTTAATTTTTTTTGTATTTCTTTTGAATTTTTTTCCATGGTTATTTTCCAAAAAATACGTCCAATGCGCATTTTAAAAATGCAAACATATCTTTTATTGTATCAAGCGGATTTCTGCCGAATATAAAATTATACGCAAATTTCCTTATTTGTGAAGATTTTGAAGTGCAATTAGCACTTGTTATTATTTCAAAAAATTCTTTTATTTTGTTGGGATAATAAACGCTTAATGAATTTGAGCGTTTATACAAATTGTTAATTATATTTCTGTAAGAATATAAATCTTTTAAAATAAATGAATTTTCTAAATATTTTCTGTAAACAGACAATGTTGAAGCACTGAAATCTTCTTTTTCAAGGGCATGGAGCGCCGCTTTTCCTGCAAGTTTGCCCGAAATTAGCGCAAAATTAGTTCCTTCAAAATGAACCCCGTTGACAAAGCCTGCGGCATCCCCCGCTACAATTACACCGTCAGAATATAAGGCGGGAACTTTTTTATATCCGCCTTCCGGAATTAAATGTGCACTATATTCTATCATTTCGCCATTTTCAATTAACGGTGCGATATGTGGGTGTTTTTTTACTTCATCTAAAACATCTGAAATATTTAATTTATTTTTAGATAAATCTTCTAAATTTACCCCCACACCAAGTGCAACAGAATCCTTAAAGGTATATAAAAAGCTCATCATAAAAAGATTTTTGTAGCCTTTTAATTTTCCGAAATCAGAACCGAAGTATTGCTTATTAATTCCGTTTGAAAGGTCTTCTTTTAAGTTAAATTTTGTTTCTATTGTTTTTTTATCAAATTTATAAACTTCTTTTGCGCTTAATATAAAATCATGACGCTTGAAATCTTGCCTTAGACCGATTTTGCGCGCTAATAAGGAATTAACACCGTCAGCTAGAATTACAACAGGCGCTAAATATTCTTCTATACTTGTTTTAACGCCTATTACCCTGTTTTCATTTGTCACTAAATCAACAACTAAAGTATCGGGGCAAAAATAAACTCCTTTTGATTTGACAAGCTCGATTAATTGTTTTTCTAAGTTAAATCTTTTTATTGCATAAGCATGGTTATTTGATGAATTTTTATAGGTTAATTCAAATGAAGAATCTTCTGATAAAAATGCCCAAGTGTGAGAATTAATAACCCTTTCATAAGAAATTTTATCAAAATCTTCTTGGAAAACTTCTTTTAAGGCATGGGTATAAACAGCGCCCCCATACATATTCTTAGAACCCGCATAGTGAGAACGCTCTAATAATACTACTTTGCGCCCTGCGCGTGCAACTTCAAGCGCCGCTGAAATCCCTGCCGGCCCGCCGCCTACAACTATAACATCCGCATTATATTCTATATTCATAGTTTTATTTTACAGGTTACTAACTCAAAAAACAATAGAAAAATATATAATTTATTTTGTTTCGTGGTAATCCTTTTCGGTATTAACATTCCATATTTCATTTTTATTGTTTATTTTTTTAACAATACTTTTTGCTGCTAAAAAACCTGTCATCATACTATGATCCATATTGTTATATCTATGTTGTCCGTTTCTGCCTATACAATACAAATTGTCTATCGAATTAAGATAATTAATCACTTTATCAATATCTTTATAAGAACCGAAATATGCAGGATATGCTTTTTCAACGCATTCTCTATGAAAATCAATTATATCTTCTTTTGAATTAATTATTTTCATTTTAATTAATTCTTTTGCCGCAAAATCGAGGGTTTCATCTTCACTCATATTCCAGAAATCGTCATTTTCTCTACAAAAATATTCAAGTCCAATCCATTGCGTATTTTTATAATCTTTGACCAAATAAGGAGACCAATTGTTAAAAAACTGCATTCTTCCCATTTTAACATTTTTATCTTGAACATATATCCAGCAATCAGGGATTCTGTTATTTAGAGTTTTTATTTTAGTTTCATTTTTTAAATTAATATCTTTAACTAAAATTCCAATTGTAACAAAATCTCTGTAAGGCAAATTTTGTGCAATTTCTTTAATGTTATCCGGTGCGTTATTAATCGCAGTAATTAAATCCTTTAGAGGCATTTAAGAAATAATATAATCGGTATTTAGCGTTATTTTTTTATTATCCGAATTAATATATGAAATATTTTTACTTTCAAAGTTTAATTCAACAACATTAGAATTAAATATTATTTTACCGCCCGCCTGCTCAATTTTTTTGGCAACTTCTTCCCATAATTGTCCGGGGCCAAATTTTGGATACATAAATTCTTCAATTAAAGAGGTTTCAACTTTATGATTAAAAAACGGGAATATTTTATGGAATATATCTTTTAAAATACCGAATATAGATAATCCCTTAACCCTTTGACGGCCCCAATCGGGAGAAATATCTTTAGGATGTATTCCCCAGAGTTTTTCTGTGTAATTTTCAAAAAACATTGAGTATAATTTTTGTCCGAAGCGATTTATATAAAAATCTTCAAGCGAGTTTTCTTCTCTTTTAAAAATAACCGATTTTAAATAACTGAATCCTGAAAGAATAGTTGTTATAAACCCCATATTTTTTATGGTTTTAAAATTAATTTTAACGGGGTAATCAAAAAATTTTCTGTTAAAAAAAATTCTTGAAACCCTTTGCCTTTTAAGCATTACTTTATCTTCTTTTTCCGGATTTAAACCGTTTAGGGGTAGTTGCTTTTCTCTTTTTAATAAAATATCATCAAAAGTTTGACTGTTCTGCATAGGTAAAATATTAAGCCACCATTTAACAATATTTTCATCTTTTGAAAAAAATCTATGCCCCCCGATATCCATTCTGTTGTCTTTGTGGCAAACGGTTCTTGAGATACCTCCTATGGTATTTGTTTTTTCAAGTATTACGACATCATAATCCGATGATTGTTTTAATATTTCATAAGCTGCGCTTAGCCCTGCAGGGCCTGCACCGATTATAACGATTTGTTTTTTCATTTATTTTTTCCTGATTTTTCCCATGCTGTCATAATTTTTATCGTTATTTTTTTTGCTAAATGACGTAAATCGTAACATCTTTCGATATAGCGTGGTTCAATTTCTTTTAGGTTTAGTTTTTTAGCAAGTTCTTTTTCGACCAATATATTTAAAACACGAATTCGCCCTACAGTTCCTTTTTTAATTACCGAGTCATTATTGCTATATACAACTATATATTCTTGTTTATTTGATTCATCTTTATAAACTGCTCTATAATCGGCATCTCCGACAATAACATCCGGCAGGCCGTGATTTCTCCATTTTTTATATTCATTTTCTATTTGCTTTTTGGTATTTAACCTGCTATAAGCATACTGTTTTTTAGAATCTTTATCATTAAAATTATAAAATATATTTTTATCAAAATAAGGTAATATTAAAACCCCTGCCCCCAGGAGATTTGTTGAATATTCATGTTCATAATTCCAGCCCACAAGAATATTATATTTATCAAGGTTGTATTTTTTGATAAACATTGCTTCTTCTTTTCCGATATAGTATCTTAAAAATACATCTAAAACGGAAGATTTTATAGACCAAAACAAACTTGTAACCAAACTAATTGCTATAAATAGGGTAAATAGCTTATTAATTGTATTGTTTTTGCGATTTTTATTATCTGTTTCTTTTTTATTTTGGAATATTAACCAAAATATAAATATAAAATATGGAGCAAATACACCAATATGCTGCATTGAAAAATACTTTGTGATAATCAATGCAGTCGGAATATAAGTAATTAGAAATGTTTGCAATATAAAATCTTTATTTTTTGAATAAAAATATATAAAACCCCAAATTAAAATTCCGATAGGTATATTTAAAATTAATTCATAAAATGCAAATTGATGAAATTCAAGAGCATCGCACACATCTGAAAAAAAACAATCAACAGGTAAAATGAAGAAAGTATATAAAATTTTTATAAAAATAGAATTTTCGCTTTTTACATTTGCAGCAATTGTGTCAGAAGCCGGAAAGATTGTTGAAACAATTAAAACATAACAAATTCCAAGTATTATGCAGGAAATATAAAATTTTGAAAATTTAAAACATTTCTTTTTTATTGCCTCAAGAAACCATGCCAAAGCCAAGAATGAAGATATAACAAATGAATAAGGATGAGTTAAGGCAAGAAATATAAGTGCAATAGAATATGTAATCGGTTTTTCATGTCTTTTTTTATAAAAAATTGCAATAGCGCAAAATGCAAGCATGACCATACAATACGGCCTTGAAATAATACCGTTTTGATAAAAAAGAAAATAAGTATATGGTAATAAAACCCTTATAATTCTTGAAAAAGGGCTTTTAAGAATTATAAAAAACGTTGCTGTATATGAAAAAACAAAAGAAACAGATAGCAATGTTGTTTCGTAGGGAAAATTGTTTTTTGCAAATATAGATAATATCAAATGCCATAATGGCGGATGTCCTTCGTAATGCGGTAAGTAAAATAATATATCATGATATGATGCCGATTTTGCAATCTGCCAGGCTTGTGCTTCGTCATACCAGGGTTCATGGAAATATCCGAAAAAGAAAAATAAAACAGGAAATAGAACTAATGCGATTATTTCAGGAGTATAATTCGATATTTTTTCAAAATTTTGTGTAAATTTTTGAATTTTATCTATAAACCCGATAACAATAGAATTCTTTTCAGACATAGATAGATTATATTACAATGAATTACTATATTGCAACTTGATTAATATAATTATAAAATTATTCTATGCAAACTCTTAGCTTAGTTATACCTGTTTATAATGAAGAAAAATCGCTTAATGATATTGTTGGGCAAACATCAGAGCTTCAAGAAGATTTAGAAAATATAAAACTTGAAATCATTATAGTTGATGATTGCTCAACAGATAACAGTTATAAAATTGCAAAAAGCCTTGAAGGGGAAAATATTAAAGTTTTTCGCCACTTTAAAAACCAAGGAAAAGGAGCTTCCTTAAAAACCGGTTTTTTGCATGCAACGGGCGATTTTATAGGTGTGCAAGATGCGGATATGGAATATAATCCAAAAGATTATCTTAAATTATTAAAACCGTTATTGGAAAATAAAGCTGATGTTTGCTACGGTTCAAGATATTTATTGCGTGATGAGCGCAGAGTTTTGTATTTTTGGCATACGTTTATGAATAAATGTTTAACATATTTAACAAATATGTATTCAAACCTTGATATAACAGATATGGAAACCTGTTATAAATTATTCAAAAAAGATGTTATAAAAAGTATTCTTCCAAAATTAAAAGAAAAACAATTTGGCTTTGAACCGGAAGTTACAATGTATGTTGCGCAAGGAAAATATAGAGTTTATGAATGTGCAATTCATTATAACCCAAGAACCTATGAAGAAGGTAAAAAAATAAAGCCTAAAGACGGATTTCACGCGCTTTATTGTATTTTGCATTATGGAGCTCATATGGCGTCCGTTCCAATGCAATTTATTTTATATGTTATAATAGGCGGAATTTCGGCCGTTATAAATATTTTATCATTTTTAATATTTATAAAAATAGGTTTATCTGTATTTATAAGCGTGTGGAGTGCTTTTATAGCTGCTTCTGTTGCAAATTACCTTTTATGTATTGCATTGTTATTTAAACATAAAGCAAGATTTTCAACATTTAATGAAATTTTAGCCTATATACTTACTTTGATTATTATGGGAAGCATTGATTATTACTGCACATATTTGCTTTTAATGCTAAGTTTTAATAATTTTTGGGCAAAAGCATTCTCAAGCCTGATAGGTGTTATAGGCAACTTTTTATTCAGAAAATATTTTGTATTCGGAAAATTAAAATAATTTAATCTACAATAGCACCCTTTGGTACAACCGTTACACCGCTTTGAGATACATAAAATCCGCGTTTTAAATCTTCTTCTTTATTGTAGCCGATTTCCGTATAAGGCGGAATTTCAACATTTTTATCTATTATTGCTTTGTTAATTTGCGAATGACGCCCTATTGTGACATTTTCCATTAAAATAGAATCATATACGCTTGAATAGCTGTTAATCCTGACTTTTGGAGATAATACACAGCCTGAAATCATACCGCCTGAGATAATACAGCCTTCAGAAACTAATGAATTCTTTGCTACACCAACTCTTTCATCTTCGTCCCAGATGAATTTAGCAGGCGGAAAATTGTAGTTATATGTTCTTAAGGGCCAATCGGGCGAATACAAGTCAAGCTCAGGTTCATAAGCCAATAAGTCCATATTTGCCTGCCAATAGCTATCTACAGAACCTACATCTTTCCAATAGCCTTGTTCTGCTGGCTTTGCACCTTCTATATGATTTGTTGAAAAATTATAAATATATACTTTTGAACCATTTTTCAGCATATTTGGAATTATATTTTTGCCGAAATCATGGCTTGATTTGTCATCTGTTGCGTCTTTTATAAGCTCGCTGACCAATTTATCGGGTTTGAAAATATAATTACCCATAGAAACAAGACATTTAGTAGGGTCATCAGGGATATGTTTCGGGATAAAATCAGGTTTTTCAATAAAACCGGTTAAACGCCAATCATCATCTACTTCTATTACTCCATACTCACTTGCAAGCTCAATCGGTACAGGAATAGCAGATATTGTTAAATCCGCTTCTTTTTCAATATGGTAGTTAAGCATTTGCCTAACATCCATTTTATAGATATGATCGCCTCCAAAAACGCACACATGGGTAAAATTTTCATCTGTTATTTGATTAACATTTTGATATATCGCATCAGCTGTTCCTTTGTACCAGTTGCCGTCAGTTCGCATTTGAGCGGGAACTAAATCAACATATTGATCTATTGAAGGGCACAAGCTCCAACCGCGCGAAATATGTTTATTAAGAGAATCTGATTTATATTGAGTTAAAACTTTAATTTTATGAAAACCCGAATTAACAAAGTTATTTAAAACAAAGTCAATAATTCTGTATCTGCCCCCAAAAGGCACAGCAGGTTTTGCTCTGTCACGCGTTAAAGGGTAAAGCCTTTTACCTTGGCCGCCTGCTAAAATCATTGCTAATACTTTGTTATGATACATTTTTTTACCTCTTATAATTATTTTAAAGGCTAAAATTATTAAAAGCAATAATTCAATTAGCTTAATAAATTAATAATTTCATTTTGAGTATTTAACAAAACATCATCAATTCCGTTTTGAGTTTTGCCCATGCCTGTGGCCATTTGCGGACGGCCTCCGCCATTTCCGCCTAATGCTCTTGCAATATTGCCGACAATCTTACCTGCCTGCACTTTTTTAGAAATGTTATCGGAAACTTTTGTTGTGATAAATACCGTTCCGTCTTCTTTCATTGAACAAAGCACAATAACGCTTTCGCCTAATTTATCCGCTAAAAGCTCTATTCCGGATTTAATGGCATTTGGCGCAAAATCTTCTATTTTTGTTAATAAAATTTTTGTTGAACCGATTTCTTTTGCCTTTGAAATAAAGGTGTTAAAGCTGTCTTTAGCGCGCATTGCCTCTAAATCACCAAGTTTTGAAGATAAATCTTTAACTTCCTTATCTAATTTATCAAATTTTTCTTGTAATTGATTAGCGGGCATTTTATTTTTTATTGATAATTCGTCTAAAATATTTGATTTTTCTTCTAAATAATTTATTGCAGAATCCGAACAAATTACTTCAATCCTTCTGACGCCTGCGGATGACGCTGATTCAGAGATTATTTTTGCTAATCTTAAATCTTTTGCATTATCAACATGACAGCCTGCGCAAAGTTCTTTGGAATAACATTTTTCATCATCTGAAAAACTTACAACGCGGACTGTTTCGCCATATTTTTCACCAAAGAGCGCCATAGCACCCGTTTGGTTTGCTTCTTCTAAACTCATCACTTCCGTGGTTCTGTTTAAACCTTTTTTAATCCAAGAATTAATTAAATCTTGAACTTTTTTAATTTCAGAAGGGCTTAAAGCCTTATCATAAGTAAAATCATAGCGTGTTTTATCGGCTTCAACCTGACTGCCCGCCTGATGAACTTCTTTGCCTAAAACATTTTGCAATGCCGCTTGTAAAAGATGAGCTAACGAGTGATGTTTTGTAATTTCAGCTCTTTTTTCGCAATCTATTTTTGCAAAAACCACATCCCCTTTTTTAATAGGCATTTCTTTTACAATAGCGCGATGAACATAGATATTTTGAACCTTAAAGGTTTTTACTATTTCAATTTTTTCATTATTTAAAATAAATTCACCGCTATCGCCTATTTGTCCGCCGCATTCTGCGTAAAACGGGGTTTTGTCTAAAATAATATCAAAAACACCATCTTGAGCGCTTTGCGTATTTTTACCTTCCAAATCAACTATAGAAAGAACTTTTGCCTCTGTTTGCGATTGCTCATAGCCTATAAATTCACTATCGGGATTATTTAAGTAATTAAGGTCATTTGTAATAACAACTTTTTGAATAGAGGCTCTGGCTCTGTCTTTTTGCTCCTGCATGGCATTCTTAAAGCCTTCTTCATCAACCTTAAAACCTTTTTCTTGTGCAATTTCTTTGGTTAATTCGTAAGGAAAGCCAAAAGTATCGTATAATCTGAATGCGTCTTTACCTGTAATTTCTTTATTGTCAGATTCCAAAAGCTCTCCGATAAGTTTATAACCGTTATCAAGAGTCAATTTGAAGCGTTCTTCTTCTTTTAAAATAGTTGATTTTATTTTTGCTTCCTGTTCTTTTAATTCAGGATATTGAGCGCAGTATTTTTTAATAACTTCATCAACAACAGGCTCTAAAAACGGCAATTCAAGCCCCAGTAAATACCCATGGCGCAATGCACGTCTTAAAATCATTCTTAAAACATAACCCCTGCCTTCATTAGAAGGTGTTATGCCGTCTGCTATCATAAATGATACACAGCGTGCATGGTCTGTTATTATTCTAAGAGAAATATCCGTTTTTTGATTTTCTTTGTATTTTTTTCCTGAAATTTCACATACTTTATTTAAAATGTGTTTTAAAATATCGGTTTCAAAAGTACTTTCAACACCCTGACACACCATTGCGATACGTTCTAAGCCCATGCCTGTATCAACATTCTTTTTGTCAAGCGGGGTTTGATTACCTTCTTCATCTTGGAATAATTCGGTAAATACCATATTCCAAATTTCAACCCAGCGGTCGCATTCGCACGTTGCAATAGAACAATCGTCAGAACATTTCAAATGTTCGCCAAGGTCATAATGAATTTCGGAACATGGCCCGCAAGAACCCGTAGGCCCCGGAGGCCCCCAGAAATTATCTTTTTTTCCTTTTCTTATAATTCGTTTAGGGTCGATATCTGTTTCATTTTTCCATATTTCAAATGCTTCATCATCAGTTTCAAAAATAGTTACCCATAACCTGTCTTTATCTAAGCCAAGATATTCTTTACTTGTAACAAATTCCCAAGCCCAGGGGATAACTTCTTTTTTATAATAATCGCCCCATGCAAAATTCCCGAGCATTTCAAAAAACGTATGATGACGGGGGGTTCTTCCTACATTTTCAATATCTGAATCCTTACCGCCTGCGCGGGCACATTTTTGACAACTGCAGGCTCTTGCAGGGTTGTAAGGCGGCTTTTCAAGTCCCAAATAATACGGCACAAACTGTACCATACCTGCGCTCGTTAATAATAACGTAGGATTATCGGGAATTAAACTTGAACTTTTAACGCGTGTAGAATTATGTTTTTTTTCAAAAAAACTTAAAAAACCTTCTCTTATTTCATCAACTGTTTTCATATTGCCTCTAATTTTACTGTATAAAAATATTAACATAAACAAGATTTTTAAGGGCAAAATTTTAGTTTTGTGCAGTTTTAAATAGCATATAGAAGATTTTTTCAATATGAATAAAATAAATTATATATTTCAAAAAAATAATTATTTGAGCACAAAGCAAAAGCATTTAAGGCAATCAGGCCCGGCGCAAAAGCATAAATCAACACTATCAAAAACTTTTGCGCTGGCAATAAGCGTCTTGGTTTTGGGCGGAATATTATATAAAAATAAAATTAATAAAAAAATAATTACACCAAATGATAAGTACGCAAATATTCCGGAGACCTTTTTAAATGTTGAACATATTAATTTTAAAGAAGGCGCAACAATAGAAGAAGCTATGAAATTCGGATATGAAAAGCTCGGAATTATTGAATACAAGGGATTTGATGCAAAGGATATTGATGTTATAAATTGGGTTAATGAAGGCATTGTGAATGTTTATAATAAATCAAAAGGCAAGGCGGTAATTCCTTATATAATACAATATGAAGCATTTGCCCAAAAAGAAGAATCGATTGTTTTGGCTAATATTAATTCTTACGGTTCAACCATGAAGATAAATAAAAATTTTGTTGAAGAATTAAAAGAGCATGTTGCAAACAGAATTATGCTTATTAAAGAACGTTTGCCCAATAAAAAATACCAAGAAATGATTGATGATTTTGAAAAAGGAAAAAATAATTTAAAATATCATTTTGATTTTGCCAAAGATGTCAGCACTTCGCGATTTGAAACAATTTATCACGAAATGGGGCATTATCAGCATTATATTAATGCCGGAGCGCAAATGTATAACGATTTGGCTAATCCAGGCAAAATCAAAGATGAAGCTGAATATTCAAAAATAATTAAATTGATAGAGCTGTTTCATAAAACAGATACTGCCGCTAAAGTTTCCGAATATGCTTCAACTTCACCTTTGGAATTTGTTGCCGAGGTATATGCCAAGTTATGCGAAGGAATTGAACTTAGTGATAAGATTCTTGATTTATACAAGAAATTAGGCGGGGTTTTGATATAGCTATATTGATAAATGCAGTGAAGCACCAATTCCCCTGCGGTGATTTCTATTGTTTAAGTGTTTATGATAATTGTTCCCAATGCTAACACTTACGGCACTTGCAGGATAGTAATTTTTATGGTGTCTATGCCCGCTATAGTGTACAATAGGCGGTCTGTAACGATAATTATAGCGATAATCGCAACAATCACAGCAATCACAGCAATCACAGCACCTTGCAAATACTGTACCGGATAAAAGCAATGTCATGCTTAAAAATAATACCTGCTTTTTCACACTTTCCCCTTTCTTTTTTCACCCTTCAATTTGTAAAACGCATTTTTTATAAAATTGTTCAATTAATTATCAGTTGTATTACAAATGTAAATTTTTAAAATTTTTACTATACATTTTTTTTGTTTAGCAGCATTATATAAATACAGAAATGAGGAAAAAATTATGAATATAGGAAAAATTGCAAACACTAATTTTAAAGGAAATCTTGTAATAGGGCCAAATACCGACTTGTCTTTAGTAAATATTAAAAAAAGAGAAGTAAGCCCTTTTTTACTTACGGAAGATGATAAATTTGAAAAAGGCAAAGAAAAATACTCGGATTTATCTTCTGATGAATTAAATATTGTAATATCGGCAGGAGATGTTAAAGAAATATACGGTTTTCCGAATGATTTCACAAGAAATGCCTGCCCACATAAAGACTACGTTCAAGGTATAACTTTCTATGATTCTGAAATCGATGCAGATGTCACACTTGAATCCACTTGCTTTTTAGATAATCTAAAAACCGCATATACTGCAGCAAACGCAGGCCAAAATATAGATATATGTATATAAATTATTTTAAGAAGCTAATCAATGCAAGATTGGCTTCTTAAAAATTTGCTTGATTATTTTTTTTGATATAGTATTATGAAATAGCAAAGCAACTTTGCGGGAGTAATTCAGTGGTAGAATGCTTCCTTGCCAAGGAAGATGTCGCGAGTTCGAGCCTCGTCTCCCGCTAATTAAAAAGAGTCACTTCGGTGGCTCTTTTTAATTATAGCGAAACAGGTCAAGAACGAGCGACGTCGCGATGCTTTAGCTGTTTGTGAGCTATAGCGAACAAATACAGATAAAGTACATCGATAAAACGTAGAAAATCGGACTGCAAGTCCTGATTTTCAAGTTTTGAAGATCGGAGAGCCTCGTCTCCCGCTAATTAAAGAGGATACCGATTGGTATCCTCTTTAATTATTTTGGAAATTGAGTTTTGAGAACTCGCATAATGCGTTAGCATTATAGGCGAGTTCGGCGGATTTTGACTAGGGCGGAAC